>JAEEYN010000017.1 GCA_016288175.1 Bacillota bacterium
AAAGGTTGGTAGTGACGGATTTTCGTCGTGAGGGCGTTTACAACCGAACAGAAAACCCGAACGTGACCTTTTGCGGAGAGGAGGAGCGACGGAATGAGCGAGCTCGTGCGCTTGCGCGGGAGCGAGAGATATGGAGTCCGCGACGACGAGGCTTCGAATCCAGTCTGATCAAAAGCAAATAATAATCCCCCTTGCGGAGCAGGGGGAAGGAACTTTTATTTATTGTTGGACTTGTTTTCCGGCATGTTCTGCTTTGCGGTGTTTACCGAGGAAACAAGGAGCTTGCGCAGCGTTCCGCATTGGTTATAAAGCGGTTTGACGGTTTCGCGTTCGGATAAACCCGCTTTGACGAACAATTCGAGCCAATACTCGGTTTCAAAGCATTCTTTTAATGCGATTTGAAGCTTGGCAATGAAATCGGCTTTACCGTGCGCATAATTTGCTTCATGAATGTTTGCGCCTATGGAGGTCGCCGACCGCTCGAGCTGATTGACAAGCGACGCATGTCCCTTGATAGTCTCACAATAATGAATTGTATCTACGGAAAACTGTACCGCCAAGTCTCTGAGTTTTGATTCAGCCATAGTTCTTTCCCTGTCTGATATAAAACCGGCGACGATGTTGCATTGACTAATCGGTGAAGTATCTCGCTGCGCTCGATGTGAAGTGCCTGTCTTGCGGCAGCCGTGAAGTATCCGGCGATGCCGGAAGTGAAGTGAAATAAATCCCCTCACGCCCGCAGGCAATTCACACGCCGCAGGCGTACTTCACACCCTTGGGGTACTTCACAAATCCCGCAGGGATTTATTTCGTTGAAAAAAGCAGCCTTAAGGCTGCTTTTTTCTGGCTGCCGAACCTGGATTCGAACCAGGAATGAACGAGTCAGAGTCGTTAGTGTTACCGTTACACCATTCGGCAATGTCCATCCCGTCGTGCCGTCCGCCCCGTTTATAATACCCGTCTAAGATAGACAGGTGCGGGTGCAAGGCTAATGGTTCCGGTACCCCGATAAAAAAACACTCCGAAGAGCGGGGGCGCCTTCCGCGTTTCGACTCAAGCCCCTAATGTAAAAGTGAGGGTTTATAATCGAGGCGTAACGCACACCACAGGATAGAGTTTGGTGGGATTAGTTGGGATCGAACCAACGACCTCTACGATGTCAACGTAGCGCTCTGACCAGCTGAGCTATAACCCCATCGAGCGTTACTTATTATACACGAAATTTTTAATTTTGCAACCCCTTTTGCAATTTTTTTTTTGCGGGATATGTGCTATAATGTAGCGGAGCAGGATGGCAACTGCGAAAAAATGCCGTAGTTGCGGCAAAAATCCCATTCGGAACCGGAGGAAACTTCCATGGCCTTTTTTTCAAACGGCAGCGATAAAGAGAAGCTGATGATCCTTTTTGCCCTCCAAAGGGCGGGGATCCCGCTTTCAAGGGAGCAGATCGTGACCGTGATGTATGAAAACGGGTTCGAGGATTATATGACCATCGCGCAGCATATCATCGACCTCGAGCAGAATTCATGCATCGCTTCGGTCCCGGCGTACAAGCGCCAGACGATCGTTCTTTCGAAGCGCGGCGAGGAGGTCGTGAGTCTTTTCGGCGGGACGCTCCCGAAATCCCTGCGGGAGAGCATCGCAGGCTATATCGAAGGAAAGCTCGATGATTTCCGGCGGGAGAACAGTTCCCGGGCGGAGACGCGCATCCTGCCCGGCGATAATTATGAAACCTCGCTCGCTCTCGTTGAAAACGGCGAGGCCTTCTTCGAGATCCGCATCAAGCTGCCCTCCGCGAAGTATACCCGCATCGCGACGCGGCAGTGGGACAAGGTCAACCAGAAGCTTTATCTCGACACCCTCCTTGCCCTCACGCAGGAGGAAGCGGAGGAAACGGGGGAGAAAACCGAATGAGCGCAATGATGAACAACACCGTCCCCTCAAGGAAGAAAAGCACGGAGAGCGTCAAAAAGCCCTTCAATCCCTTCGACCCGAAATTCAATCCGAAGGAGGACACGATCACGATGCTGATGATCATCGTGACCTGCTTCCTGCAGTGCCTTGTGATCAGCGCCTTCTATACGCCGCATCATTTCCTCTCCGGCGGCGTAACCGGTATCGCGATGCTCGTGCAGTATGTGACGGGTATCCCGCGCTTCGTTCCGCTGATCGCGCTGAACCTGCCGATCTGCCTGATCGGTCTCAAGCACGTCAATCTGAAATTCATCATCTTCAGCGGCAGCGCAACTCTGCTTTATTCGCTCTTTTTCGCGATCCCGTTCGTTGCGGATTTCCGCATCGATCTCGGCGAAAATTCCGAAATGCTCTCGATGATCGTCGGCGCGGCGCTGATGGGCGTCCTCGGCGTTCCTGTCGTCAAGCGCGGCGCGACCCTCGGCGGCATGGATGTGCTTTCCGTGATCCTTTCCCGCCGCTATTCGATCCAGATGGGGACCTTCAATATCGGCTATAACCTGATCATCATGACGGCCCTCGGCTTCTTCTACGGCGTGCGCCCGGCGCTCTTCTCGATGCTTGCGACCTTTATCGCGAACACGGCTTTCAATTACGGCATGAACGGCTTCAACCGCAACATGACCGTTTTCATCATCAGTGAAAAATGGGAGGAGATCGCGCCGCATGTCCTCAACGAGATGCACCGCGGCGTGACCTATCTCGACGGCGAAGGCGCGTACACCGGGCAGCCGAGGAAGATCGTTTACTGCATCGTCAAGACCACCGAGCTTGCGAAGCTCAAATCCATCGTCCGCAAGCTCGACAAAAAGGCCCTCTTCTCGATCGTGGAGACCAAGGAGGTCGTCGGCCGCGGCTTCGCTGCGATGAACTGAGTCGTCGCAAGCTTCGTATCGTTCGCTTACGCGCAAGCGCGAAAGCTCACTCGCTCCGCTGCTCCTCCTTTCCGCAAAAGGTCACGTTCGGATTTTCTGTTCGGTTGTAAACGCCCTCACGACGAAAATCCGTCACTACCAACCTTTTGCGGTAACAAATAGGAAAAAGGACTGCTTTGGCAGTCCTTTAATAGTATTCGCAAGCTTCGTATCGTTCGCTTACATGCGAAGCATGAAAGCTCACTCGCTCCGCTACTCCTCTTTTCCGCAAGAGACCTCGCTCGGTTCACCTGCTCAGTTGCAAGCGCCTTCGCGACGTCTCGCTGTCGCTACCACTCTTTTGCGGTTTTCATTTCTTTCGCGGACTCCATATCCCTCGCTCCCGCGCAAGTGATTCATGCCCTCCAAGGGGAGGTCTTTTGGCAGCTGCAGGCTGATAGATGACAAAAGGGGCTGCTTCGGCAGTCCTTCATTATTTTCGTTCTGTTGTCGGTTAGGCCGGCGTCAGCTCGATGCCGAATGCTCCGCCGCGCAAAGGAAGGTCACGGTCGGCTGTGCGCCGCCGCCTGGAAACTCCATGCGGATAAAGCAGTCGATCGAGCCGTCGCTGATCCGTTCTTCGGCGTTGACGCAGTAGATGACCGTGCGGCTGTCCCCGAAGCAGCCGTAGTAGGCAGCGAATTCATAGCCGGGAAGGGCCTCGCCGATGCAGCTGAGATCGATGCTGCCGCTGTAGATATCGTTCCCGCCGAAATCGACGAGCCGGAGCTCGATCGTCCCCTTCTCGGGGCGACCGTAATACCACTGAAACGCGCCGTCGAGGAGCGCAAGCCCGCCGTAATCACCGAATTCATAGGCCATTGAAAGCTCGCCGCCGCTGATAAGATAGGCCGCCGCGGGCACGTCCGGGTTCGGCAGGGTCGGCATGACGTAGACGCGATCCTCCGATTCGACCCAAAGGGTGTATCTGCAGCCGGGCATTTCGCCGGTAAAGACGTTTTCAAGCGCCCCGGTTTCCGTATCGCAGCGCCAGACATCGAGCGTTGTAAAGCCGCCGCCGGCGACGGCGACGGAGTTCGCGTCGAAGCAGAAATATACGTATTTGCCGAAGAAGAAGAGGCGCGGCGCGGAGTAGGCGGACGCGCGGTCGGCAGAGAATATCCTGTTGAACTCGCCGGTTTTCGCATCCCAGCTCGTGACGGTCAGATGGAAGCCGATCTCGCCGTTTATTACTGTATTCGTGTAGCCCGCGCCGTAGAATTTGCCGCGGTGGAGCTGGAGGGTATACGCGCTGTCCTCCCGTTCGCAGGGCATTTTGAATTCGCGTCTGCGGTCCGTGCCGTCAAGAGCAACGCTGTAACATGCCGCACGGGACAGCTCGTCGCTGCGCGGACCGTCGTTCTCCACCATGTAATAAAGCCTGTTGTTCGCGCAGCTCAGCGTGCCGGCGCGGGCATGGAGCCTCGCATTGCAGGAATCGTCTGTATGCATGCATTCCGGCCTGGGGCATAGCACGCCGCAGTCATCGCAAAGCTTGTCGTAATAATACAGATAACCGCCGGCGGGATCGATGGGCTGGAAATAATACGCTTCCTCTGTTTCAACGACGCCGATATCGCCTCTTCCAAAACGATTGTCGAAATCCGTGTTCGGATCATAGACCTCGTGCCAGGTCATGCCGGGCTCGTACGGCGCGGAGGTCGACGGCGCAGCGGTGGAAGTATGCGCCGTGGGGGACGCAAAGGGCGCTTCGGTCGAGCTGACCTTTTCGTTTTTTGCCGATAAGATACCGCTTCCGCTGCAGGCAAGGGCCGAAACGGCGAGGATCAGGGCGATCAGCAGGCTCAAACAGTGTAGTTTTTTCATAGCAGCGTTCCTTTCCGAAAGAAATGTGATACAACGGATTATACTGTAAAACAGTGAACGAAACAATACCGCTCCTGCGGCGGAGACGTTTCAGCCGATATCCGCAAAGAGCAGCGTCACCTCCGGCTCCTGCCCGGGCTGCGCGAAATCGAGCCGGAGGATGCAGTCGATCCGTCCGCGGCCCGCGGAGGTCACGACGCACGAATAATAAAGCGTACTGCTGTCGCCGAAAACGGAATTGTTGCTGAATACAACGGAAACGGCGTCCGGTATCGCGGCTTCGAAAAGCGAAATGTCGATGACGCCGCGGTAAAGGGTATTCCCCTCGTAATCGGTGAGCTGCGTTTCGAACGATCTGCCGTCGTCCGAACCGAGGCACCGGATCACCGCGCCGTCCCGAAGGCAGACGCTGCCAAGCCCGGTGAAGCGGAAGACCTCGCAAAGCTCCCCGTTTTCGAGCCGATAAACTGCGGGAGGCTCGCTCGGTTCCGGGATCGTTGGCGCGATATAGATCTCGTTTTCGGATTCGACCCAAAGAGTGAAGGCCTCGCCGGGGAGCTCGTATTCGCCGCTTACGTAAAGCGTTTCAAGCGCCTCCGCTTCCGCATCCCAGCGGTAGATCTCGAGTGTGCTGAAACAGGCGCTTTCCGTCAGCTTTGCGGAGGCAAAGCAGAAATAAACGTATTTGCCGAAAAAGAAGAATCTTGCGGCAGGATAGCCGCCGCAGCCGTCGCGGGCAAGGATCAGCTTGTATTCACCGGTTTTTGCATCCCAGCTCGTGACGCCGACGTGCTTACCGGGAACGCCGTCCACGACGCGGTCCGGCATGCTTGCTCCGTAGAACTTGCCGCGGTGATAATAAAGACACCACGGGCCGTTCTCCCATTCGCAGGGCATTTCGAATTCGAGCCTGCGGTCCGTGCCGTCGAGCGCGACGCTGAGACAGTCGCACATAGACAATCCGGGTCCCCTGTTGGTTTTGTCGGTTTCGAAATACAGCCGCCCGCCTGCGAGGTTCAGCGAATCCCTCCGGCCCATGACCCTTGCATTGCAGGAATCAACGTCGTGCATACATTCCGGTTTGCCGCAGAGCGGGCCGCTTTCGCCGGTCGCCCTGTCGTAATAATACAGGTAACCGACGCCGGAATCATACCGGATGGTATAGTATGCGTCTGCCGTTGTGACAAGGTTCGTTTGGCTGTTCACGAATCGGTTGTCGAAATCCGTATCGGCACAGAAAACCTCATGCCAGGTCATGCCCGGAACGTACGGCGCGGGCGATGGAATCGAAGACGCGCCTGCGGAGGGACCGTCGGAAGGCGCCTTTCCGCAGGCGGAGAGAAATAGGCAGGGAAGGAGAAGCAGTGCAATTATTAAATAAGAGAACTTTTGCATAGGAGGCTCCTTTTGTGCTTTGACGGCTCGCCGTCATATATACATGTCCGCTGCTCCGAAAATGAACGCTTGAAAATGAAATATATTTTTGCCGCGCGTCCCCGGTCGACGAGATTGCAGCTCGCCAAAGGCGAATTTAGCTTGCGAAAGCTAATTTAGCTCCCTAAGCGAATTTAACTCACATGGCTAAATTGCCGCTTGCGCGTCAGCGAAATTTTCCCTGCAGGAAAGCTGAATTGAAAACCCGCGGTTTTCAGCTTAATTGCCGCGTGTGCGGCAGCTCTCACCCGACCACCCTGCCGACGACACGCAGGTCGGAATAATCGTCGAGCACGATCGGCGGATACTTCGGATTGAGCGAAACAAGGCGGCCGTTTTCCGGATCGAACTTCTTGCAGTAGGCTTCGCCGTTCAGCACGAAAACGCCGATGTCGCCGCTCTCAAGCTCCTGCTGCTGGCGGACGAAGACCGTCTGCCCGTCGGCGAACAGGGGAGTCATCGAATCGCCGCTGATGCGCACGGCGAGCGTCGCGCCTTCCGGAACGGAATCGTCCGCGTCGATAAGGGTATAGGAATCGCCGTCGAGGAAAACGCCCGTGCCGGCGGAAGCGGGAAGATCATAGAGCGGGAGCTGGCGCATGGCTTTTTTCGGCCTTGCGCGGAGGGAAAAATAGGGATTCTCGGAAAGCATGCCGATGTATTCGTTCGCGCGCTCGCGGCCGAGCTTGTTGAGGCCGAGCAGCGGATCCGCCGCGGAAGGCGTCCCGCGGAAGGCGAACTGGACGTCCGTCACGCCGAGGATGCGGCAGAGGCAGATGAACTGCTGCGCGTCCGGCAGAGTGTCGCCGCGCTCCCATTTGCTCACGGCGCGGTTG
>JAEEYN010000018.1 GCA_016288175.1 Bacillota bacterium
AGCGCTGCGTCTGACTCCCCCGCTCGAGTTCAGCCTTGAACAGTGTCTTGAGTTTATCCGCGACGATGAACTCGTTGAAGTAACGCCGAAATCCATCAGGATGCGCAAACGACTTTTGACAAAGGATCAGCGCGTAAAGGACTTCAACCGTAAGCAGAATCTTTCCCCGGACGAGATCTGACTGGAATATGTAATTAGAAATGGAAGCGCTGCTTGAAAAACTGTCTCAGCTGATTTCGGTATCGCCGTGGCTGGCCCCGCTGATCGCCATACTTTCGGGCGTTCTGACTTCGCTCATGCCCTGCTCTCTTTCGACGATCCCTCTGATCATCGGCTATGTTTCCGGTTCTTCCGAAGAAAAGACCGATGACGAGAAAAAGTCAGCTTCGAAGCGTGCGTTTCTGCTGAGTCTTGTTTTTGCTCTCGGTTCGTCCGTCGTTTTCTGCACTTTCGGTCTGCTTGCTTCCGCCGTCGGTTCGCTGCTTGAAAACGCCGAAATGATAATGCACATCATCATGGGCATTCTGCTCGTTTTGATGGCGCTTCAGATGTGGGGCGTGATTAACATCATCCCCTCCGGTTCGTCGATCATGGCAAAGAGCCGTACTCGCGGATTTTTCGGCGCATTCATCGCCGGCTTGCTCGCTGGCGTTTTCGCTTCACACTGCGCTCTCCCCGTAGTTATTGCGCTTATGGCCGTCGCGGCAAACAGCGGAAACCACAGCCCGATGTTCGGCTTTATGCTGCTTCTGATGTTTTCCGTCGGTCATGCCGTGCTTTCCGTCATAGCAGGAACGAGCGTCGGATTCGTTCAGCGGCTCACGTCAAGCCCCAAGTACGAAAAAGTCAGCAAAATCATAAGGATCGTGCTCGGATGCATCATTCTGCTGATTGCGATCTGGCTCTTTATCGAAGCTTTTACCGAAGGCGCTCATTGAGCTTTCGGTATTCTGTTTATATTCCCGTAACGCATTGATTCGGAGGAATGAATATGTACGAACTTGATAAAACCGCAAGGACCTGGGTCGAGATCGATCTTAAGGCGCTTAAGCATAACCTTGAATACGCGAAGAGAAACATCGGCCGCAAGGTCATCTGCGTTATCAAAGCCGATGCATACGGCCACGGTGCGGTTCAGTGCGGTCGCTATCTTCAGGAAAACGGCGCCGATATGTTTGCCGTTGCGACCCTTCAGGAAGCGATCGAGCTCCGTGAAAACGGGGTTACCCTCCCCATCCTGATCCTCGGTTACAGCGATCCCGTGCACGCGGATATCATAGCAAAGCTCTCGCTCGAACAGACAGTCGTTGACGAGGCACATGCTGTCGCGATGAACAAAGCCGCGAAGGAATACGGCGTTAATGTTATGGTCCACATCGGCATCGATACGGGCATGAGCCGAATCGGAATTTTCGCGCAGGCGAATCACCGCGAAGCAGTCGACGCGGTCGAAAGGATCTGCAACATGAGCAACCTCGAAGTCACGGGTATGTACACCCACTTCGCGGCAGCCGACGATCCTGCGCAGTATGAGTTCACTTCGTTCCAGTACCGCAATTACTCGATCGTTTTCAACGGTCTTGCGGAGCGAGGGATAAGGATACCGAACTGCCATGTTTCGAATTCGGCGGCGATCCTTTCAAGCCCGGTGCACTTCGATTCGATCCGCGAAGGCATCATTCTTTACGGCCTTTATCCGAACAGCCGTCCTGTTGAATACGGCGTTCTCGAACCGGTCATGACTCTTAAATCGCGCGTTACTCAGGTCCGTGAGCTTCCCGCCGGCGCAACCGTCGGTTATGGCCGTACATTCACCGCGCCTTACCCCATTAAAAGCGCGGTCATCTGCGCAGGATATGCCGACGGCTATAACCGCAGGCTTTCCAATAATGCCAGGATTACGATCAACAACAGCGTCTATCCCCAGATCGGAAGGATCTGCATGGATGTAGCTATGGCAAATGTTACCGGCGGCGACGTCAAAGCAGGCGATGAAGCGATCCTCTTCGGCAAGGGCGGAATGAGCCTTGAAGAGGTTTCCCAAATCGTCGGAACGATCAATTATGAGCTTGCCTGTCTTGTTTCAAAGCGGGTACCGAGGGTTTACATCGACTGATATTATGAACAAACATTAAAGGAGAACCCGAATCGAGTTCTCCTTTTTGATTCCTCATAGGCTGAATGTCTAAGAAAAACTTGAAACATGATGATCTTTTTGGATATTATCGGCATCTTCGAATTTTCCTCTTGAAAACTGCCGATAATATGATATAATTAATCAGTTTATTAAATATGAGTTTATCAGGGCCGAAGTAAAAAGCCCGTATAGAAAGGATTCCAAATGGAGTACACGAACGACGTAAAGAATATGTGCTTCGTCCGAAAAGGCGCAGTGCATGATCCCGCGCCCATCCCCGAAGAAGGTCAGTGGGTCAAATCCAAAGAGATCACCGACATCAGCGGTTTCACCCACGGTATCGGTTGGTGCGCACCGCAGCAGGGCGCATGCAAACTCAGCCTCAACATTAAGGACGGCATCATTGAAGAAGCTCTCGTTGAAGTTATCGGCTGCAGCGGCATGACCCATTCCGCGGCAATGGCGGCGGAGATCCTGCCCGGTAAAACAATCCTCGAAGCACTCAACACCGACCTTGTCTGCGACGCGATCAATACCGCGATGCGCGAACTCTTCCTCCAGATCGTTTACGGTCGCAGCCAGAGCGCATTCTCAGAAGGCGGTCTTTCTGTCGGCGCAGGGCTTGAGGATCTCGGCAAAGGACTCTGCTCCATGGTCGGAACAACCTACTCCACCCGCGCAAAAGGTGCCCGCTACCTGAACCTCACCGAAGGCTACGTCACAAAGCTTGCCCTTGACGAAAATAACGAGATCATCGGTTATGAGTTCGTCAACCTCGGCAAGATGATGGAAGCCATCCGTGACGGCGCGACTCCCAACGACGCATTCGCAAAATTCGTCAAGACCTACGGCAGGTTCGACGAAGCCGCCCGCGTTATCGACCCCCGCAAGGAATGAGGTGCAATATGGCGAACATCAGTTTTGAAGGATACGAAAGAAGGATCACCAAGATCAACTACGTTCTCAACGATCACAAGATCGTAAGCCTTGAGGACGCAAAGAACATGGTCGAGGCGAAGGGCATCGACGTTCGCTCCATCGTTATGGGCATTCAGCCCATCGCTTTCGAAAACGCCGTTTGGGCTTATACCGTCGGCGCAGCGATCGCAATCAAGCACAGGGCCAAGACCGCAGCGAAGGCTGCGGAATACATCGGCCAGGGCTTGCAGAGCTTCTGCATTCCCGGCTCCGTTGCAGATCACCGCAAAGTCGGCATCGGCCACGGCAATCTCGGCGCAATGCTTTTGAAAGAAGAAACCAAGTGCTTCGCATTTCTCGCCGGTCAT
>JAEEYN010000142.1 GCA_016288175.1 Bacillota bacterium
GCGGGGGTGCTGCTTGCGGCGGCGATCGCGATCATCATCACCTTCACCGGTGCGAACGGCAAGAAGAACGGAGAAGACGGCGCGAAGGATGCGCAGACGGCTGAAAGCCCCACGCCGGAAGGAACGGAAACGCCGGGACCGAGCGCCGAGCCGTCGCCTGCTCCGGAGATAACGCCCGCACCGACGCCCGAGCCTTCGCCGATCCCGAAACCGATCCTTCCGCCGAAACCGACCCCGACCTCGGAGCCGCCTACGCCTACGCCGATCCCGCTCACGGACGAAGCAAAGGACGCGCTTGCGGAGAAGGCATGGCAGACCGCGCGCTATGCAAATGATTACGGCTTCGACCTGGACTCCGGCAGCTGGGACTTTAAGCAGGAATCCGAATGGAATACGGAGCTCGTGCGGATCACGTTCAGCAGCGAGCGCGGCGAAGTCTGGTGCTGGCTGAGGCTGCGGGACGGGGAATGGACGCCTGCGGGCAATGAGATCTTCCCGAGCCAGACGGAATGGCCTGATGAATATGAACGGATCTTCGGCGATATGCTGAACCGTCCGCGGAGGGAGCTGATCGAAAGGAGCGTGGCGGAATTCCACCCATGGTATGATGAAAACGGCGAACAGGGACTGAACTTCCAAAGCGTTACGCCGGAGGAGCTCGCGGCTGCCGGCTATGCGCTGACAGGCGACGCCGAAACCGATTACCTGCTGGTTTCCCGGTATGCAGCGGATCAGCACGCCGCGCAGTACGTGAACTGCTCGGAGGACAACGTCTTCCGCTGCTATGAGGCGGGCGGATACGATCCGAAGCTCAACTATATCCCGTTCATCCCGGAGGGCACGATGTGGAGCTATGCGGAAAGCGTCGTCAACTTCGCATACCGTCCCGTCAATCCCTGCATTTTCATAAACGATAGAGTTGATATAGGCTGCAGGATCTGGGATGACAGCCATCCGGAATACAAGGGCATGGTCGGATTCACCCTCCAGTGCGCGATCAAAAAGAATACGGACGGAAGCTACAACTATGCATTCAACTGCGGCAGCGGCGGCTATACGCCCGGTTTTATGCAGATGAGCTGGTTCGAAGGCACGACGGATTTTGTTGAAGCGCACACACGGAAATGGATCGAAGCAGAGGAGCCGGACGGCGCGACGGAAGCGCGCTGGTGGATCATGCCGCAGCTTTTCGGCGTCGATTGGGAACAGTTCGAAGCCGATCTCGGCGAGCAGACCTTCTATTGGCTGATGCAGGAGATCGAGCCCTATTCCGTAACGGATTCCGAAACGCCCGATATGCAGACGCTCTATGATATGTGGGTCATAAAAGGCGCGCTGTACGCGGAGGGCAAATACCGCGAAGGCTTCGCGCGAATCCTCATCAGACAGGCGGAGGGCGATGCGGAAAGCTTCGCAAAAGCGCTTTCTCAGCTTGAGCCGGGGGAGAAGGAGATCATACTCCGCCTGATCGGCAGATAAAACGCACCATTAACGCGGCGGCACGGTGATCCGTGCCGCTTCTTCGTTATTCGGTTCAATTTCTGCAAAGGCAGAGAATCGCCCCGAGCAGCACGACGACGGCGATGACCAGCACCCACTGCGGGGCAAGGAACAGCAGCGCGACGAACGCGCCGAGGCAAACTGCGGAGATTAACAGATTGACGACCGGGCGCGGGAGCTGCCGCCTGCGCCACCTTGCGCGCCGCGAGCAGGGATGGAAGCAAATGAACATTCTTTTCACCTTTCCGCCGGTTTTCCCGTTGATCCCGGCTTTTTCGGCATTTATTCCGCTAAAGCTTATTCGCGCCGGGGCGTTTTCTTTCCAAACAGGAAAATATTTTTTGGAAACGGGGCGAAAAGCCGCGTTTTGCTATTGAATTTACCGACCTTTTGATGGTAAAATAACATAGTATGGGATTATCTTCCGTTACTGCGCCGTTTTGAGCGCCTTCGGGAGTCCCGCCGAATAAACGTGAATCCGCCCGAACCCGGGTTTTAACAGGAGAAAATATGGGTTTGTTTGAATACAACGACGTCGGCATCGATCTCGGAACCTCCAGCGTCCTCGTTTACGTCAAGAATAAGGGCATCGTCTTGAGAGAGCCCTCCGTTGTTGCCGTTGAAAAAGTTACCGGCAGGATCTATGCCGTCGGTGAGGAAGCGCGCAGGATGCTCGGAAGGACGCCGGGCAAGATTATCGCGATCCGCCCGCTTAAAGACGGAGTTATCTCCAATTTCGATATCACCGAGCGCCTTCTCCGCCATTTCCTCAAGCAGGTCGTCGGCAAAAAGCTTTTCTTTAAGCCCCGCGTCGTCGTTTGCGTGCCTTCCGGCGTTACGGAGGTCGAAAAACGTTCGGTCATCGAGGCGACTGAGGAAGCCGGCGCAAGGCATACCTACCTGATCGAAGAGCCCATCGCGGCGGCGATCGGCGCGGGCATCGACATCAACCAGCCCCGCGGCAACATGGTCGTCGACATCGGCGCGGGAACGACGGACATCGCCGTGATCTCCCTCGGCGGCTCCGTACTTTCGGAATCCATCAAGATCGCCGGCGATAAATTCGACGAAGCAATCGTCCGCTATATGCGGAAAAAGCATAATCTGCTCATCGGCGAGCGTACCGCGGAGGAAATGAAGATCCGCATCGGTTCCGCCTATCCGCGCAAGGAGCAGATCTATATCGATGTCAAGGGCCGCAACATGATCTCCGGCCTGCCGCAGCAGCTCACCATCGGCTCGAACGAGATGATCGACGCGCTCGAGGAGCCTCTGCAGCAGATCCTCGAGACGGTCCGCCTGCTTTTCGAGAGCACTCCTCCGGAGCTCGCGAGCGACATCGCCGAGAACGGCATCTGCCTCACCGGCGGCGGCGCACTGCTTTACGGCATGGATAAGCTCGTTGCGGAGCATACGAAGGTTCCGTGCTATGTTGCGGAGGATCCGATCAGCTGCGTTGCGATCGGAACCGGCAAGGTCCTCGACGGTCTCGATAAGGAATACTCGAACGCCCTCTACGACTATCGCCGGGGCGATTACTTCGAAGCATAAGAGAAGCGTGAAACGGGCGGGGAATACCGCCCGTTTTTGTTAACAGGAAGGAGAAAAAGCCAATGATCGATTATAAAAAACTGCAAAACGGAAGCGATATCCGCGGCGTGGCGATCGCCGTCCCCGGCGGGAAAAGCGTTGATCTGACGGAGGAAAGCGTTCAAAACATCGGCTCCGCCTTCGCGCTCTTCGCGGCGGAAAGACTCGCGAAAAAGGCGGGGGAGATCCGCATCGCGATCGGGCGGGATTCCCGTCTCTCCGGAGCGCAGCTCACCGAATGGCTCATTTCCGGCATCACTTACTCCGGCGCGGCCGCGTTCGATGCGGGCATGGCTTCGACACCGGCGATGTTCATGTGCTGCGTTAACGAACTGCATTTCGACGCGGGCATCATGGTCACGGCGAGCCATCTTCCGATGGAGCGCAACGGCATGAAATTCTTCCTCGGCGCGCCCGAAGGTTCGGATGAAGCTATCGGCGGCCTTGAAAAAGCCGATATCTCCGCCATACTGAAAAGCGCGGAGGAAGGCGGCTTCATCCCAGCGGAAAAGCCCGGCGTTTCGGGAAAAACGGACGTTATGACTCCCTATATCGAGGGCCTGAAGGAAAAGATCCTCGCGGGCATCGGCGCCGATCCCGCCGAAAAGCCTTTTGCCGGGATGCGCATCGTTGTGGACGCCGGCAACGGTGCGGGCGGCTTTTTCGCGACCCGCTTGCTTGCTCCCCTCGGCGCGGATATCACCGGCAGCCGCTATCTTGAACCGGACGGCAATTTCCCGAACCACCAGCCGAACCCCGAAAACGCGGCGGCGATGGCGAGCATTTGCGAGGCCGTGACGGATTCCGGAGCGCAGCTCGGCATCATCTTCGATACCGACGTCGACCGTGCCGGCGCGGTCCTGCCCGCAGAAAGCGGCGCGATCCCGCTCGACCGCAACCGCCTGATCGCCCTCATGACGGCGATCCTCGTGCGCGAATACGGCCCGATAACCGCCGTCACGGATTCCATAACCTCCACAGGCCTTGCCGCGTTCATTGAAAATCTCGGCTGCCGCCACCACCGCTTCAAGAGGGGCTACCGCAACGTCATCAACGAGGCGAAGCGCCTGATGGCGGAGGGCGAAAACGCGATCTTCGCGATGGAAACGAGCGGCCATGGCGCGCTCGCGGAGAACTATTTCCTCGACGACGGCGCATACATAATCGTCAAGATCCTGATCGAATTCGTTCGCGCGTACCGCCGCGGCGAAACGCTGAACAGCCTCATCGCGGCGCTCGCCGAGCCCGCGGAGAGCAGCGAGGTCCGCATGGCCGTCAATACGGAAGCTTTCGCCGACTATACCGCCGAGGTGCTTGAAAAAGTCAAGGCGTACTTCGAAAACTGCGAGGGCTTCACCGTCGTCAGCCCGAATTACGAGGGCGTGCGCGTAGGCGCGGACGCGGCGCACGGCGACGGCTGGTTCCTGATCCGCCGCAGCCTGCACGACCCGCTGATGCCGACGAATCTTGAATCGAACAGCGAGGGCGGAGTGAAGCTCCTTGCCGCCGCGCTCATGGGCGCGCTCGCGGATTTCGATAAGCTCGAAACAGCCGGCCTTGCCGCGCTGGCGGAATAAAACAAAACCATGCTCAATCTTTTCGATACCCATGCCCATCTTTCCGATGAGGCTTTCGATGAAGACCGCGATGCGCTGATCCCGACCCTGCCGGAGGCGGGCGTCGGCCGCATTATCGACGTCGCCTGCGATATCCGCACCGCGGAGAGGACGCTTGCGCTGCTCGACCGATACCCGTTCATCTACGGCACGGTCGGCATGCATCCCCACGACGTTTCCGCGATGAACAATGCCTATATGGACCGCATCGCGGAGGTCGTGAGCCATGAAAAAATGCTCGCCATCGGCGAGATCGGCCTTGATTACCACTACGATCTTTCCCCGCGGGAGGAGCAGCGCCGCTGGTTCGCGGAGCAGCTCGATCTTGCGAAGCAGCTCGGCTATCCGGTCGTGCTGCATATCCGGGAGGCGTTCGGCGACTGCATGGATATCCTCCGTGCGCACCGCGACGGCCTTCGCGGCGTGATGCACTGCTATTCCGGAAGCGTCGAGACTGCCTATGAATGCCTCGACCTCGGCCTTGCGTTCAGCTTCGGCGGCGCGGTGACCTTCAAAAACGCGAAAAAGCCCTGCGAGGTCGTGCAGAAACTCCCCGCGGAGAGCATCCTTCTCGAAACCGACTGCCCCTATATGACGCCCGTGCCGCACAGGGGCGAAAGGAACGACCCCTCCTTTATCCGCCTCACCGCAGAAAAGATCGCGGAGCTCCGCGGCGTTTCCCCGGAGGAGATCGCCGCTCTGACGTGGAAAAACGCGAACCGGGTATTCGGGATCGAATAATCAATCAAACAATCAGACAAAGGAGATTCGGCACATGGCGGATAACGCAAGCCTCGGAGCGGCAAAAAATGCAAAGAACGATGAGTTTTATACGCAGTACAGCGATATAGAGGCGGAGATGAACGCCTATGTGGAGTTCGATCCCGACGTGTTCCGCGGGAAAACGATCCTTCTGCCCTGCGATGATCCCGAGTGGTCGAACTTCACGAAATACTTCGCTTCGAATTTCGAGCGTTTCGGCCTGAAAAAGCTGATCTCCACCTCCTATGCCAAAGGCGCCGCCAACAAGCAGCTTTCGTTTTTTGAAATGTCATCCCCGCTCTATGATGAAGAGCTGCATGAAACGCATGGCAAGCTGTTCACTTTGACGCATGATACGGACAGCTCCGGGGGCATTGATACGGACGATATCGAGTTTTCGGGCTATCTTGAAGGAGACGGTGA
>JAEEYN010000019.1 GCA_016288175.1 Bacillota bacterium
CGATCGCGTTGTTGGCTTTAGCCATATTGACGACCGTTTCCTTGTTGTTTTCGTTTTCCGCAATCGCACAGCGAAAACTTGAAATGTTCTGGATATAGATATCGGCCACGAAATAATGAACAGGGTATTTTCCAACATGCATTTCCCGTTCGCTGATCTCGATGCAGACATCCGCACTTCGATAGCCGTTCTCATCCGAGATCACTTCCCCATCTGTGAATTTCTCGGCGTATTTCATTCCGAGCAGTCCCGTCGGGCGGGGCGTCGGTGTTGGTTCGGGGGTTATATCCGGCGTCGCTCCCGGTTCCGGGGTTGCGGTCGGTACCGATGTCGGATGCGGAGTCTGCGGCGCGGTGGTCGGGATCTCGAAGACCCTGTGAACGCTCAATTGCTGCGGTCTCGCGTGGTGAAACCACGCAAAAGTCAGTATCAGAGCGGCAAATACCGCTAGATCAATGAATACAGTCAGAATGATTTTAAGTGTATTGCGCATTTCTTACACTCCGGCATTGTTCTTTTTCTTTTCGTTGAAAACGAATTTCCGCTGAATGATAAAACTCAGTGGATAGATTATAAACTGCGCAAGGATCTGAGCAGCGGCAAGCGGAATGTGCGCAGCAGTCATCAATTGCAGCAGCGCGTAATTGATGATGAGCAATGCGGCCACCGTAAGATAGTATCGGAATATGCTTGCCTTTCCGCCGCTCTTGAATACAACGCGATGGTTCAGCATGTAATTGACAATCGAGCTTACGACCCTCGCAATAATGATCGCCGGGAGCTTCGGCTCGAGAACGAGCCCGAATACACGCAGACCTGCTCCGCCTGTGCCTGCCGAAAAGGCCTCTGTCAAAACGAGCAAAAGAACATAGTCGATCAGCCAGCACAAAATGCTCGAGCCGATAAAACCGAGGATCGTTTTATAGATCCTGAAAGAATCTCTGAAAGGATGGAAATGGGAAGATCGGTTTTCGTCGATATAAACGGTTTCGATCTCCACTTCTTTGATTTTAATCCGGTGCTTTGTGCAATAAAGCAGTTGGTTTATCTCAAATTCATAGCGGTCGCCGTTGATTTTGAGCATTTCGTCGATCCGTTTGACTGCAAATGCGCGCAAGCCTGTTTGTGTGTCATGAACCCGAACACCCGTTGTCAGAGCAAAGACAAAACGGGTTATGCCGTTGCCGAGTCTGCTGCGCAAAGGGATCCTTCCGCTGAATCTTCTCCCGCCTATGACGAGTGAAGACGGATCCTGCCGGAATTCATCGCAGACTCTCAATATATCCTCCGGAAGATGCTGTCCGTCCGCGTCGACGGTAACGATACCATCGTCCGGCGCATAAAGACCGCTGTCCTTGATGTATTCAAAGGCGGTCTTCATTGCCCTGCCCTTTCCTTTGTTGACGTCATGATGGAGGACAACTGCATATTCAGTCAATTGTTCGAAGAGCGAACGGCACTCTTCCGAGCTCCCGTCATCCACGATGACGATCGGATAGTCGGTCTTATCCTTGAGTTCCAGAACAAGTTTCAACAGTTTTTCATCCGGCTGATAGGCCGGTATAACAACTATCATAATTCCCTGCACTTTCTCGGTTTCTGTCCAATCAGGGACATTATACCACCGACAATAGAAAAGTCAATCTTTTGCAGATTAAATTTTGTAGGTTAAATCATGATTATAGTTTATGTCTTATGTTTCCCGTTTTAATATACTTCGCATACCCGAAGAGATCCGGCGGGGTATCTCTTCCGTTACATTTTCACTGATACTCTGCCCCTGCATGCCTGTTCGGTATTCTCAGCTGTCCATCCTCTGCGCCGATCATTCATGTTCCTTTGTGTTTTGTTTGAAGAAGAAATCCTTTTCACCCGAAACGTATTTATCAAAATCGACCCGGATAAGTCCCTCGTTTCCGATCTTTTTTGCGCCTGCCATAAACGCTGTTGTTCCGATATGACCGACAAAGTTTATCGTGTTATCGTGGTTTATCGCCATGATCTCCGCACATTCCCGCTCGGTCGGTTTTGCACCGTCGCCGAAAGTGAAGCCTTCGTCCTCCGCCATGTGTTGGAAGCGGATCGCGCCTTTCTGCGTCGCAAAGTATAGGTACACCCTGCCCTTCATTTCCGCCAGATTCCTGATCGTTCTTTCCATTTTGTTTTCCTCCTTTGAGTAAATATTTGCATTAAAAAATCCCGTCGCTTCCGACGGGACAGATTGCCGTATATCCTATCGGTCAAGCATTAGCACCTTACCTTTCTTTCGGGCAGGTTGCTGTGCGGTCGTCAAGCTTGTCTCTCGCGCACTCTTGATAGCGTTATCACCATATCATGAAACTGCCTCCCTGTCAATATGCGAACCGGCAGTCTGCGCCGTGCTGTTCAGTTTTTAGTCCAGCAATGCCCCGAAACCGCTCACATTTCGAAAATATATCGTATTTTGGCCCGATACGGACAAAATTTCCCCCTGTTTTTATAAAATGCATCTTGTTAAACAATCAGAAAAATGGTAAAATGATTATAATCGTGCTTTTGTGCGGACTTGTGCCTTATGCCTTTCCGCAGCGGAAGATAAAATTTGGCGCGGCCGACTTCCGTTATCCGCGCCGGAAGGGATAACCGTAATGAAAACAAGGTGTGACAAGCTTCTCAAAAAGCTTGCCGAAAAGAATATCGACGCAGCAGTCATTACCTCGGCGGTAAACCGCAGGTATTATTCCGGATTCACCGGCTCCAACGGCGTTGTGATCCTCTCTGCAGCGGGCCGCGTGCTCCTCACCGACTTCCGCTACACCATCCAGGCCGGTATCCAGTGCGCTGGCATCTGCGAAGTTCGCCAGGTCGATCGCGGCATCACCGCGCAGCATGTTGAAGTTGTTCTGAACGAGTTTGGCGCGAAGCGCGTTGCCTTCGAGGATGCGGCGATGACCATGGCCGAATACAGCGGCTACGGTAAGCTGCCCTTCGAGTTCGTTCCCTCTTCCGACGTCATCTGCGGCTGCAGGGTCGTCAAGGATGCGAACGAGATCGCTCTGATGCAGAAGGCGCAGAACTGCGCGGATGCGGGCTTTGCTGATCTTATCAAGAAGATCAAGCCCGGCATGACCGAAATCGAGCTTCGCAACGAGCTGGACTATCTGCTCCGCAAGCACGGCGCGGACGAGAACTCCTTCGATACGATCGTAGGTTCCGGCCCGAACGGTGCGCTCTGCCACGCCTACCCCGGCCAGCGCAAGCTCGAAAACGGCGACCTCGTCGTAATCGACTTCGGTGCGCGCGTCGGCGGCTACTGCTCCGACATGACCCGTACCATCGCGATCGGCGAGCCATGCGACGAGCTCAAAAAGATCTACGGCATCGTTCTCGAAGCCCAGCTCAAGGCCCTCGGCATCCTTCGCCCGAACATGGTCGCTTCCGAGCTGGATCGCTGCGCGAGGGATTATATCACGGAAAAGGGCTACGGCGAATGCTTCGGCCACGGCCTCGGCCACGGCTTCGGTCTCGAGATCCACGAGAATCCCTACGCCAACTCCCGCTCAAACGAGCTGCTGGTTCCCGGCTCCACGATCACCGTTGAGCCCGGTATCTATATCGAAGGCCTTGGCGGCGTCCGCATCGAGGATTGCTGCGTGCTGACGGAGGACGGCTTCATCAACCTCTGCCGCACCCCCAAGGAACTCATCGTAATCTAACACCCACCAACAGAAAATTTATACCACGGAGGTATCACAATGATTTTAGCAGGCGATTTCAGAAAGGGCATCACCGTCGAGATCGACGGACAGGTTTGGAGCATTGCCGATTTCCAGCACGTTAAACCCGGCAAAGGCGCGGCTTTCGTACGCACGAGGCTGAAGAACGTCATGACCGGCGCTGTGCTTGAGAGGACCTTCTCACCCACCGACAAATACCCCACCGCCCATATCGAGACCCGTGAGATGCAGTATCTCTACAACGACGGCGATCTGTATTACTTCATGGATAACGAGACCTATGAGCAGCTGGCGCTCAACCACGACCAGGTCGAGGACGCTATCGACTTCATCGTCGAGAATTCCAACGTCACCATCCGCTTCTTCAAAGGCAACGCTTTCTCCGTTGCGGCACCCAACTTCGTTGAGCTGACCGTTACCGAGACCGAGCCCGGCTTCGCAGGCGACACCGCGACCGGCGCATCGAAGCCCGCCACCGTTGAGACCGGCTACACCCTCAACGTTCCTCTCTTCGTCAACGAGGGCGACCGCATCCGCATCGATACCCGCACCGGCGAGTACATGTCCCGCATGTGATTTTAAGGAGTGCGTAAAATGATCAAGGAAAAAGCTGCTTATCTCCGCGGTCTTGCGGAAGGAATGAACATCTCCGCCGATAACGGCAACACCGAGAAGCTGCTCCTCGCGATCATCGACTGCCTCGATGAGATGGCGGCCACCGTTGACGAGAACGCCGAAGCGATCGACGCGATCGACGACGATCTCAACGACATCTACGAAGCGATGGACGTTTATGACGAGATCCTGTTCGACGATGACGACGAAGAAGAGGATGAAGAAGACGACGAGTGCGGATGTGACTGCGACGAGTGCGAGCAGGACTGTGACGACTGCGACTGCGACTGTGAAGAGTGCAATCCGAACGTTGTCTGCGCGAATTGCGGCGAGGAGATCCCGCTCGACGAGCTGCTGAACTGCCCCCGCTGCCACAAGCCCGTCTTCGGCGAGGATGAGGAGATCGAGATCAAGGACTGATCCGACCCAATCAACAAATTGTTCGATCGCAGCAGGGTTCACGAAAGCGGATCCTGCTGTTTTCAAAAACTTTGGAAAGATCGTTTTTTCAAAAGAGAGCCGGCATTGCGCCGCTGCGTCCACGTTTGGAGGCTGCGCTTGATCTCCTCGAGGAGCAGGATGTGCTTGCGGATATCGGCTGCGACCACGGTTTTTTCTTCGCTGCCGCGCTTAAACGCGGGTTGTGCAGGAGCGTCATCGCTTCCGACATCAGCGCCCCTTCCCTCGAAAAGGCAAGGCGGCTTGCGGAAAAGGAAGAGCTTACCGGGCGGATCGAATTCCGCTGCTGCGACGGGTTCGTCGGCTTTACCCCCGGCGAAGCGACCGGCGCCGCGCTGCTCGGGATGGGCGGCGAGCTGATCGTCTCCATTCTGAAGCGCGGAAAGGATGCAGCTCAAAGCTTCGGTCGCATCGTGATGCAGCCCATGCGCGGCGAAGCGGAGCTTCGGCAGTATCTTTACGAAAACGGATATGCCGTCCGCGATGAAGCCGTCGTTTTCGACGCCGGTAGGTACTATCAACTGATCGCGGCGAACTACGCGCCGGACGAAGCGGCCGCGCTGCCGCCGGATTGGCCGGAGGGTTACTATCAGTTCGGGCCTGTCGCGCTCGAAAAGCGGGAGCCCGAGCTTCTGCCTATGCTGAATCGCTACAAGGCTGTTATGGACCGCAAGCTTGCGGCAGCCGCAATGAACGGAAGCATTCCGCCCGCGCTCACGCGCGAAGCCGAATGCACCAAAAGGATCATCGGGCTCTGTACAGCCCGAACGGAGGATTCTCAATGGAACTGAACGCATTTATCGCAGCGATGAACCGGCTTGCTCCGAAGGAGACGGCGCTTTCCTTCGACAACTGCGGCCTTCTTATCGGGACGGAAAAAACGGAGATCAAAAAAGTCCTTGTCGCGCTCGACTGCACCCTCGCTGTTGCGCAGGAAGCTGCGGAGATCGGCGCGGACCTTGTGCTCACCCATCATCCCGTGCTTTTCGGCGGCGCAAAGCAGATCCTTCCCGATTCGCCGCAGACGGCCGCCGTGTATAAGCTGATCCGAAACGGCATCGGCCTTTTCGCTGCGCATACCAACCTCGACGCGGCGGAAGGCGGCGTCAATACGGCGCTCTGCGCTCTGCTCGGGATCCGCGATGCGGTCGCCGTTCCGCCGGAAAACATCATGCGCGTGGGCGAGCTCGCGGAACCTATGATGCTTTATGACTTCGCCCGTTTCGTTGAAAAGAAGCTTGATGCAACTGCGCTCGTTGCGGGCAGCGACCGCCCCGTTCGAAGGGTCGCCGTTTTGGGCGGCTCCGGCGGAGGGGACTGTGCCTTTGCCGCGGAATACGGCGCGGATTGTTACGTCACCGGCGAATGCAAGCATTCCCAGGCGATCGAAGCCGGAGTGATGGGCCTTGCCGTCATCGCAGCGGGTCATTTCGAGACCGAAAATCCCGTTCTTATCCCGTTAATTGAGTATTTACAAGCCAACACCGATGGTGTAGAATACATACTGTCCCGCAAAAATGCGCCGGTTTTCCGCGCGCCCGCGGACATTTGACCTTAATTGATTTTATTCAGGAGGAATTGACATGAGCCAATTGGATTGCTTGTGGGAATATCAGCAGACCGAGCTCGAGCTTGCGAAGCTGAAGAAGGATATGAAGTCCTCTGCCGCCTATCAGAAGCGCGGAAAGCTTTATAAGCTTCTTGTTGAGCAGCAGGAGATCATCAACGGTTACGAAACCGAGATCAAAGAACACACCGAGCAGATCGCTTCGATGGAATCCCAACTCAATTCGCTTCTGCATGATTACGATCTTGAGAATTCCGAGCTCGAGATCATGCAGAACGATGATGAGAGCACCGCGGAAGAACTGACCGAAGCGCGCAAGTCCATCGAAAAGCTTGTCGGAAGGATCAACGGCCTCAACAGGGAGCTTTCGAAGCTTATCGCATGGTGCGACGAGATCTCCGATTCCGTCACGAAGACCTATGCAAAGGCTTCCCGTGCAAAGCGCGATTATGACGCCGTCCGCACCGTTTGCGACGCCGAAAAGGACAGCTTCATGCCGAAGATCGACGCGCTTACGAAACAGCTTGAGCAGCAGGAGGCGAAGATCCCGCCGGAGCTTATGAATCGCTACAAGAGCCTCAAGAAGAACTATCTTACCCCTATCGCGAAGGTCATCAACGGTCAATGCGGGGGCTGCTACATGATGCTCTCCTCCGTTCAGGAGAAAAAGGTCGCAGCGGGAAATCAGATCATCCAATGCGAGAACTGCGGAAGACTGCTGTTCATGTAACGGATCTTGAAAACCGAATAAGGATCGAGTAAGACAAGTGACCGCGCTTCGTGCGAGGAAAGTCCGAGCTCCACAGGACAGGGTGCCGGGTAACACCCGGTGAAGGCGACTTCAAGGAAAGTGCAACAGAAATAAACCGCCGCTTTGCGGTAAGGATGGAAAGGCGGGGTAAGAGCCCACCGATGCTTCGGCGACGAAGCATGCCCTGTAAACCCCACCCGGAGCAAGATTGAAATGGGAGCATTCAATGGCTGTCCGTCACGCTCCCCGTAATCGCTGGAACATGCAGGTAACTGCATGTCAAGATAGATGGTCACATAAACAGAACTCGGCTTACGGCTTGCTCGATTTTTAATAAACCAAAGTCTGTGCCTTACGGCGCAGGCTTTTTTATTCCGCCGTGAACCGGCTTTTGCATATCGTCACTCCCGTTCACATATACCGTAAAAGAATCAGGCGGGGACAGCCCCCGCGGAGCGGAGGATGAAATGGAATACAGACGCAGAAGAAGAGCGGGCAACAAAAGCAGAGCGTTGGCTGTCCGGAACGGATCGGGCTTTTCGGGAGTTTCAAGGAGCTATTCGAGGCAGAGGGCCGAAGGCAGCGGCTTTCTCGGTGCGCTCGCTGTGCTTCTGCTTCTCGGCACGCTTATTTACGTTCTTATCGCAACGCCCGTCGGCGAACTGATCGTCAAAAAACTCTTCCCCGATAAAGGCCGGGAACAGGCGTCGCCCTCCCCCACCTATTCGGCGCTGCTGCCCGAAAACACGCCAACTGCAGAGCCTTCCGCGGTTGAGACTGAGACCGTCCGCGCGGAGCTTCCGGGGCTTGATCTGTACGCGCTGCAGCTCGGCGTTTATGAATCCGCCGCCAACGCGAAGGGGCTTATCAACTCGCTGAAATCGCTCGGCGCCGCCGGCTATGCGCTCGCTTCGCCGGAAGGAGTTCGGATCCTCGCCGCATGCTATACGACCGAAGCCGGCGCGTCGAGCGTCCGCGATCGGCTCGTTTCCCAGGGCTATGACTGCGTCGTCTTCCCCATCCGCACCGACGGCGTCGCGATCACCGTCACCGCGGAAAGCAGCAGGCTCTCCGCCGTTCAAACCGCGGCCGAACTTTCGAGCGGGATAATCGACGATCTTAATGAAGAAGTCATCCGCTTCGATACGGAGGAACGCGGGATCGAATACGGCAAAGCGATCGCCGGTGAATTTCTCCAAAACATCCGTTCCGCCCGCGCGATGCTTGCCGGCATACGCGACCCCGGCGGCGTCGTCGCCTGCATCGACAATTACCTGATGGAAGTCGAAGCGCTCGCTTCGGCGCTCGCTTCCTCCGAAACGGAGAACCGCGTTGAATTCAGCGGACAGCTGAAGGCATTCCAGCTCGGGGCTGTCGAACGCTATGCGCAGCTTCTCGGTTCCCTTCGCAGCCTCGCCGGATGAGCTTCTGCCCCGCTCCGCTTTCGCAGCGCGCGTCCAGATCGATCGCTGCGCGTGTGATGAATTCATAGAGCGAGGGCGGGTACTCCTCGCCGGCGCTTGGAAAGATCGAACGAAGCTGCGTATTCGCGGGCATCGACCACGCGCTATTCAGCGAATAGCACATGCACCGGCGCACGCAGTCCGGCGAAACGCCGCAGTCGCCGGCAACGGCGTCAACGATGTTCATGCTGCCGCAATAGAAGCTCATAGGGTCCTCCCGCAGGAGAGTTACCGCGTAAGCGATGTACCCAAAGCCGCTGTGCTGCGGAAAAAACCCGAGTTCCGCAAGATAGATCTTTGATTTCACAAGGCTGTTCATGTTTCTTCTTTTCCTTTCCGCTGTTTGCTTTTTCGTTTTCCGTTTGGCTTTTTCGATCCGTTTTTCAGCATAATGATAGGAAAAGCAGCTATAATAATCAAATTTTGAAATAAATATATTTTGCTAAAAAACTTGACAAAATAAAATTTCACTGTTCAAGCTCCGGCGCAGGGATCGCTTTTTCCGCCGCATATTCCCCGCCTTTCGGCAGATACTAACCGCGGAAAACAATTTTCTCTCAGCGGAGGTTTTTTATGAAAGCAACAGGTATCGTTCGAAGGATCGATGAGCTGGGCCGTGTCGTGATCCCGAAGGAGATCCGCCGAACGCTGCGCATCCGCGAGGGCGACGCTCTCGAGATCTATACCGACCGCGAAGGCGGCGTGATTTTAAGGAAGTATTCCCTCGTCGGCGAGCTCGGCGATTTTTCGAGGGAATACGCGGAGTCGCTCCATCAGACTGTCGGGCATATCGCCATGATCTGCGACAAGGACACCGTTGTCGCCTGCGCGAGCCCAAGCAGGAAGGATAGCGCCGCTGCCTCGCCGATCGCGCCCGAAAAGCCGATCAGCGATGAGCTCGAAGCCGCCGTCGCCGGAAGGAAAACGATCGAGCGAAGCGGAGGTGCCGCGCTGATCCCGATCACAAGGGCGGATGACGGCAAGCAGGGCTTCACGGCGCAGCTGATCGTTCCGATCGTCGCGTCCGGCGACCCTATCGGAGCGGTGATCCTCCTTTCGCGCGAACCGAACGCATCGTTCACTGCCGCCGATATGAAGGTTGCTGAGACCGCCGCCGCCTTCCTCGGAAGACAGCTTGAAAACTGAATAACGATCAGCGGAACCGCCGGCAATCGGCGGTTTTTATTTTTCGCCGCGATTCTCTCCCACGGCGATTTCAGAAAGAAACTCTTCGGCCGTCCATTCGGGGAGACGCATGACTCTGTTCAGAAGGACGATCCCGCTTTTCGGAAACGGCGGTTCGTTGAACCCGCTGCCGAAAAGAAAAACGACCGTCCGCGCCGTTTCGCCGCCGATGCCCCGCAGGCATTCGATCCCCCATTCCTCCGGCACTTCGGCCGTGAAAATCCCGACCGTTCTTCCAATGCGCAGCGCGGCGGCCTTTCCGGAAGCGGCGATATTCTCAAAAATATCGAGAGGTCCGCAGCCTTGCTCAAACGGTGCGGCAAGTGCGAAGATCCCCTTATTGGCGCAGCGCAGGGCAAAGCGCTCCTGCTGCGGCGTCATGCTTTCGCGCATCACAAAGACCGCTTTCGCACCGTTTTTCTCAAGAAGAGCATGAAGTGCTTCGGGGTCGCCGTCCTCCGCGATCAGTATCATCCCGCCTTGCCGCAGCTGCAGTTCATCGGGCAGAATAAACCCGAGACCCGACTTTTTGAAGAATCCGATATCGTTTTCAAGAAGATAAAGCCCTTCGCGCGTGTCGAGATTTCGGTACGAGATCGCGTAAACCGCTCCGGAAATCGGCTTTGCCAACGCCGGAACGGGATTCTGATTCATCAGCCCGCCCCCGCTTCCCCCGATAACGCAGAAAACCAGCAGTACCGCGGCAATGGTAAGCGTTGCGCCGCTCCTTTTGAGCTTTCCGAACTGCCAAAGCGATCCGTTTTTTTCTTTCATCCCGATCTGCCCCTTGCTTTTTTTCGTTTTTACTTTATAATAAGCAGAGCGCAAATATGCGAAAGGAGCGTTCGAATTATGAGATGCAGCTGCACGAATTGCGGTGTTTATATGGTCCAGTCCGAGGATTCGCACCTCGGCTGCGTCTGCCCCGAATGCGGCAGCCGCTGCACCGCCTGTCTCGGCACGAACAGCGTCATGAGCCGTGAGGCGATCGCTTCAATGAAAAACGATCCCTTCCTGGCGAAAATGATGCTGGAAAGGATCATGGAACCGGAAAACGAAGACAGGGACGAATAAAAAGACAGCCGAAAGGCGCATCCGAATCCGGATGCGCCTTTTTTATTTGGGCTGTTTTTTATGCTCCGTATGGATTGTTTTTGATCATTTCGATCGCCTGAGCACGCATCGCCGCCGGTTCGAGGATCTCCACGTCTTTGAGGTACTGCATCGTCCAATACAGAACGCCCTGCGGGGCGGATTTCATCCTTGCGATGAATCTGCCGTCCGGAAGAGTCTCGATCTTCACGCCCGTTCCGAATTCGTCGACAACGGCGCCGATCGCCGAATTGTCGCAGCGCAGAACGATATCCACCGGGCTCCCCGAGAAAGCATAGACCGTCTTGCGAGCCGTGTTCAGGTCGATCTTTGCCGGCGCCAATTCGACCGGCTTTTCGGAGACCTGGATATCCTTCATCAGGTCGATGCGATAGAAGCTCAGGTTCTCCTTGCCTTCCTTCAGGCAGAGCAGATAATATTTCTTGTTGTCGCAGACCATGCTGTAGGGGCTGACGGCGTATTTTTCCTTCCTTCTCGCATGCAGGCGTTTATCGAGGCCGTACTGCAGATAGGTGAATTCGACCATTTTATGTTCAGCGATCGCCGTTTCAAGCACGTCGATGTTGAAGAAAACGGAACGGTTCGGCGTTTTTTTATCCGGCTCGGAGGCGAAAAGATGGCGGTAAAGCTTTTTTTGATGGATGCTGCAGGTGGACTGAAGCTTTTCGATAAGGTCCGTCGTCTGCTTCTGCGGGATCGAGTTGAGCGAATACACCGCGTCCATCATCAGCCGGACCTCCGAAGGCTCGAAAAGGCGGGCTCTAAGATAATACCCGCGGCGGTTCTCCTCATAATCCGAGATGTCGTAGCCGAGTTTTTTCAGCGTTTCAACGGAGCTGTAAACGGTCCGCCTGTCGATCTTCATCGAATAATCCGCATCAAACTTCGCCATGATGTCCCGCATTGTGAGCACATGCTCTTCGTCGGAATACTGCATAAGTATCCGATAAAGGCAGAGCGTGTTCGCTTTGTCCGTCAGTTTTTCATTTAGCATTGTATTTCCCCCGGGCGATGCTGAAAAAGAATTATTTGTCGGTGAACGTCAGAAAAGCGTCTCTGAGATACCTGACTTTGATCAAGTCGATGCCGTCGATGCCCTTGAGCTTTGCGGATGCGGGCACGACAGCGTGCTTATAGCCGAGCCTTGCGCATTCCTGCACGCGGTTATAAAGCCTGTCCACCGTGCGGATCTCGCCTGTCAGGCTCAATTCGCCGATGACGACCGTGCTTTCCGGCAGCGGCCTGTCGAAAACGGAACCCGCAACGGCCATTGCGATCGCAAGATCGGCGCCGCGGTCATCGATGCGGATGCCGCCGACGGCATTTGTGTAAACGTCCTTGTCGTTGATGCGAAGCCCGCCGCGGCGTTCGAGGACCGCGATCAGAAGCATCAGTCGGTTCGTATCCATCCCCGCGGCAACGCGGCGCGGATTCGCAAAGGATGTTGAGTTGAGAAGGGACTGGACCTCCACGAGGATCGGACGGTTACCCTCCATAATACAGGTCACGGCGCAGCCTGTGTCGTTGCCGCCAGTGACGAAAAGGCCGGCTGTGTTTTCAACTTCGCAAAGGCCTTCCGAACGCATTTCGAAGATCCCGATCTCGTTTGTTGAGCCGAAGCGGTTCTTGACGGCGCGAAGAAGACGAAGCGAATCATGTCGGTCGCCTTCGAAATACAGCACGGTGTCGACCATGTGCTCGAGCATCCTCGGGCCGGCGATCGCGCCTTCCTTCGTTACGTGGCCGACGATAAACACGGCACAGCCGTTGCTTTTGGCGATCCTTGTGAGGGATGTCGTCGCCTCGCGGATCTGCGTCACGCTGCCCGTTGCGTTGTTGAGCTCCGGGCTGATCATTGTCTGGATCGAGTCGATAACGAGGAATCCGGGCTTGACCCTTTCAACTTCCGATTCGATCGCGTCGATCGAAGTTTCGGTCATGATCAGCAGGCTTTCGTCGACTCCGCAGCGCGAAGCGCGAAGCTTGAGCTGGGCTTTCGATTCCTCGCCGGAAACATAGAGCACCGGACCGTGCTTGATAAGGTTGCTTGCGGCCTGGATGAGCAGCGTGCTTTTGCCGATGCCCGGGTCGCCGCCGACGAGCACCGTTGAGCCCGCGACGACTCCGCCGCCGAGAACGCGGTCGAATTCGGCGATCCCCGTTGAGATGCGGATGCTGTCCGTTTCCATCACAGACGCAAGGCTGACGGCGCGTGAACCGCCGCCGAGCGTCTTACTCCCTCCGCTTTTCGAAGGAGCGACAGCGGCAACTTCAACAAGGGTATTCCAACCGCCGCAGCCCGGGCAGCAACCCAGCCACTTCACGGTCTCATAACCGCATTCACCGCAGACAAACTTTGTTTTTTCTTTCATTTTTCACCGTGCCGGCATCAGCCGGTAAGAAAGGATCAAAGGGGAGGAACAGTGAATTTGATGATATCCCGTTCTCTTGAAGTGACGTCCATCCAGAACACCGCGCCGTCGGAAACGCCGAGGAAAAGCGCATCCTCCCTTTCGGGAGTTATGCAGTAACTGCTGCCTGTTTCGAAAACATAGACATAAACGGCTTCGTCAAGGCCGTACGCAATGAATTTCTCGCTGATCGCGAACTCCGTTACGCCTTCCGCGACGAGCATCGGATCGCTTGCGGTGTTCGCAGTATAAAGCGCGGCTTCCGGCGAGTGCGGAGCATTGAGCCAGGCATAGTATTCGCCGTTGTATTCGGGGTCGTGAACGTAGGTTCCGGGGCTGAATTCCCCCGTCGCTCCTGTTTCGATATTTATGTACTTGATCACCGACGCATCGCCGGTACCGGGTGCTGCCCAGAGCACAAGATCGCCGAAGAAATACGGCATACTCGTTCCGTAATCCGAACGGTCGAAGAACTGGATGACGGCCGTCTCCATCGTTGAAAGATCGCAGACGAAGATCTTGTCGCGGTCGCTGCCGGTGCGTTCGATCCATGTGATGCGGTCGCCTGAAAGGCGGATCTTCGGCTGACCGATATAGACTTGTTTAACGATCACCGGCTGCGCATCCGGGTCCGTGCGGTCGACAGCGCAGATATAACCGCCTCCGACGCTGTAATGCGCGTCGAAGTAGACGAGCCATTTTTCATTGAATACGGGGAAAAAGAGATGGTCGTTCATCGCATCGATCGGAAGCTCGTGAACGGTTTTCGAATCGATGCCGTATTCCGCGAGTTTATAGAGCTTCACAGTTCTGTCGAACTGCTTGCCGACTGCGCAGATGATCGAGCCTTTGAAGCAATAGGGATCGGCAAGGAAAGGATAATTCATCTCCGCCGGGAAGACGAGCTCGTTTTCGGTGATCTCCCCGTTAAAAGGATCAACAGGGCCGGGCTCTTCCGTCGGTTCGGGCGTGGGTTCGGGCGTCGGCGAGGTGACCATTTCAAGATTCATCGCCGAAGCAAGCTTGCCGAAAATGCCGTCGGGAGGAAGGGGCGTATTGATTTTGAACGCGACTTCGAGAACGAACATCACGGCAACGGCAAGCACTGCGGCAAGGATAAGGATCCCTATCCCCGCGAAAAGATGCTTGAAAAAGGACCCGCCTTTTTTGCCGCCGAGCCTCGAACGCCTGCGTTTATTCGGAAATCGTCTTTTATTGTATTGCTTTTTCATGCGTGTATTATAGCACATGTTCAAAAAAATGTCATCATAAAATTTCGGATTTTCAAAAAACTTATCTGCGGCGCAAAAAATGCCGTGAACGTCTCCGATTAAAAACCGCGAAAACGAAAAAACTATTGAAAGCGGCTTCTATCGGGAAGGAGGACTATCGCTTTCATGCTGCGCGATTTGAACAGGAAAAAACTTATAAGATTGCTCGGTTTTCTATTGGCGCTTGCCGTTTTTTATTTCAATTTCACGCCTGGCATGTGCGCCGTGCGCGAGCTTACGGACGCGATCTTTGTCGAACGCGGCGAAGCTTTGCCCTCTCCCCCGCTTTCCTCCGCCGCGGAAGGCGCTGTCACGGTTTCCGATTCCGGCGACGAAACGCTTTCCGGGCGAAGGCTCCGTATCCTGCTTTTCGGCTTCATCGAGCTCAAAAGCATCCCCGTCTGCGTTTCTGAGCGGGCGATGCTTATCCCAGGCGGCAACGCTGTCGGCATCAGCATTCATACCGACGGCGTGCTCATCGTCGGTTTCGGCGAAGTCTATGATTCATCCGGCAACAAGTGCTGCCCCGCAAAGGATTCTTCGCTCCGCGCAGGGGATCTGATCATCTCCGCGAACGGTATCCCCGTTTACACGGCGGAGGAGCTTCAGCAGGCGCTGAACGAAAGCCACTCAAGAGCACGGCTGTCGGTCCGGCGTGACGGCAAGCTCGTTTCCGTAAGCGTGACGCCCGCCGTCGGCAGCGGGGGCGACGTTAAGCTCGGCGCATGGGTGCGGGACAGCACCGTCGGTATCGGCACGCTTTCCTTCGTTATTGCGGAAAGCGGCGGTACGGCGGCGCTCGGGCATTCGGTCGTTGACGCGGACACGGGCTGCATTCTGCCCGTCCGCAGCGGAGAACTTCGGGCCGCGTCGATCCTCGGCGTCACGAAAGGCCGCTCCGGCATTCCGGGTGAACTGCGCGGGACGGTTCATGATTCCGCACTGCTCATCGGAAGCATAATCAGCAACAGCGAGCTCGGCGTTTTCGGCCTCCTCGAAGCGCAGAACGGCGCACAGTCCCCCGCCGCAGCGGAAACGCTGCCCCTTGCCTTCCCGACGGAGGTCCACGAAGGCGATGCGGAGCTGCTTGCGCAGATCGACAGCGAAGGCGTCAAAAGCTATTCCTGTAAGATCATCCGCGTTTCAAAGCAGGACCGGCCCGACCAGAAGGGCCTCGTGATCGAGATCACCGACAGCCGCCTGCTCGTAAAAACCGGCGGGATCGTTCAGGGCATGAGCGGCAGCCCGATCATCCAGGACGGCCGCCTCGCCGGGGTCGTGACCCACGTTTTCGTCAACGACCCGACACGCGGCTACGGCGTCTACGCCTACTGGATGTATGAAGCGTGCAGAAAAGCCTCCTGAGATCCTTAAATAACGTGGTATAAACGAAAATGGGCTGTTCCATTGGCTTTCGGAACAGTCCATTTTTGTTAATATGTAGCAGTAATTCGGTATTTGCCGGCGTACCAACGCTTCACAAGGTCCGTGACGGGCTGTGCTTTATTGCACAGCCCATAAATATTATCCGATCATTCAAACCTTGCGGTGCAGATGAATTCAGCCGGACTTCCGGCCGGGAATGTGCCGGTCGCCGGATCTGTAAGCTCAAAATCGGCTTCGGCTGAGATCAGCTCCCCGGCTGCGTTGAACCAGCCAATGAAGCGCGCGCCGTCCTTGGGTTCCGCGCTTAACCGCACAACGTAGTAGTTTTCATCCGAAAAAGCTACAACACCGGCATATCCGCCGCCGTCGACCGTAATATCAATCGTGAAGCAAGGCAGATTCGAAACGTTGGATTCCGCTTCTCCCGTGAGCTCGCAGCGGACATGCGACGCAGAGCGCAGATAGATCCTGTCTATATAGCCGCCGCGGAGGATCGCTTCGCCTTCTACGAACGGAAGCTGAATATCGGTGTTGTTGCTGCGGCTCCCGAACGCGGGCAGATCCTCGGCAGCGAATTCTTCGAAAACGATATTCCATACGAAAACAGCTTCAAGCTTATCGAGCGAGGAAAACTCAAGCCTGCCGGTGAGGCGAACAGGCTCATCACCGCTGCTGCGCAGGTTGATCCCGCGAAGCTTACCGCTTGCATTCCAAATGATGCATCTATCGGTATTGTTGGTCCCGCCCGTCCAGGTTGCCGGATCGTCGGGATCATAATCGTTGAAGCACTTTTCGCCGTTCGTGATTCCGTTTTCGTCGGTGAGTTCAAAGAAAGAGCGGAGGATGCCATAATCGTGCGCGTCGTAACCGGCAAGCGGATCCGGCGTGAGTGTGGGGTCGGCAGTTGGGACGGCGGTCGGTCCGGGAGTCGGCGCTTCGGTCGGCGCGGCGGTGTTATCCGCCGTTTGCTGCCCGTTCTCCGCGCCGTTTCCGCCGCAGGCCGCGAAGGACAGGAGCATCCCGACGCAGAGCATGATGGAAATGATCTTTTTCATATGATTTTCTCCTCCTTTAAGCAAGAATCAAGAGTTTTTCATTTCGCTCTCTACTTCTAATACAAATGAAACACGGCATCGGGGACAGGATCGGGAAAATATATTTGGGCTGCATTCAAACATGATTCCTTTTATCGAGTTGGCCATGAAGAAACAGCGGCCGGAGCTGCCGACAGCTGTCCTTTCGAAAAATGCCGCAAGGGCTTTTTTATTGTATAATGCGGCGTTTTCGCCGTTTTATCTCTGTTTTTTGAATTTCTCCGCTTCGGCGATCAGCTCGCCTGCGTAGGCGACTGCGGTTTCGGGAACGTTGCCCGGGACTATGCCTCGGGAAGCTTCACTTGGCTTTAGGCCTTCCCGTTTTTGCAAGCCGGAATATCCTTCGGCGTGATTGCCGTTTGTGATTTTGGGATAATTATTTTATAAAACCATATCATGTTTTGGAATATACGTCAACCTCCCCCCTTTTTACGAAAGGGCGCCGGGGCAGGCGCGGTTCACATGATCGAGAAGAACGCATCCAGCAGCTCGCCGATCTCGCCCCCGTTTGAAACCGTAAAGCAGACATAGGCGAGATAATCGCCGCGCTCGAGAAACACCATTTTTTCAAGAATTTCGTTACCTTGGAACGCTCCCGTTATGGTAATGCACGGCTTCTCGCTTCCGAGGAAGGTCATGGTCTCATGCGTAACGGAAAGATCGGTTATTCCGGCTTCGGAAAGCATAGCTTCAAGCGACGGGATGCTCAAGTCGATGTACTGTTCAGCGCTCAGCGGACTGCCGTACATATAAATCGTATTCTCGACCGCGATCGTGACGGTTTTCGAATGGTTCGCGTTTATTGCCAGCATGATGATCGTGGACGGGTTGTTTTCGATCAGTTCGCTGACGTCATCGGAAAATATGTATTCCATCAGATTATATGTGGCGGCGATCTCCTCGCGGCTTGCGTAATGCCAGCCCTCGAGACGGCAGCCGATGCCGAGGAAGCGGTTTTCATAGGCGTCGCCGTTGATCGTGCCGAAAAGGTCATCGCTCGAGATCGCACCGTCCGAAGGCGCTGTCGGCTCCGGCGTGGGGACCGCGGTCGGTTCGGGAGTCGGCGCTTCGGTCAGCTCGGGAGTCGGCGCTTCGGTCGGCTCGGGTGTCGGCGCTTCGGTCGGCTCGGCTGTGGGGGCGCTCGCTTCCTTATTTTCGGAGCCGCTGCATGCGGCAAAGGAAAGGAGCATCCCGACGCATAGCATGATGGAAATTATCTTTTTCATATGATTTTCTCCTCCTTTAAGCAAGGATCAAGAGTTCTTCATTTCGCTCTCTGCTTTTAATACAAATGAAACACGGCATCGGGGACAGGATCGGGAAAATATATTTTGGCTGCATTCAAACATGATTCCTTTTATCGAGTTGGCCATGAAGAAACAGCGGCCGGAGCTGCCGATAGCTGTCCTTTCGAAAAATGCCGCAAGGGCTTTTTTATTGTATAATGCGGCGTTTTCGCCGTTTTATCTCTGTTTTTTGAATTTCTCCGCTTCGTCGATCAGCTCGCCTGCGTAGGCGACTGCGGTTTCGGCGGAGCTGCCGGCGCCCATGATGCGGGCGAGCTCCCTGCGGCGCTCCTCGTCCGAAAGGCAGCGGAGGCTCGTTTGGGTGCGGCCGCCTTCCTCATGCTTTTCAACGAGGAGATGGCAGTCCGCAAAGGCGGCGATCTGCGGCAGATGGGTCACGGAAAGCACCTGCTTTTCCACGGAAACGAGGGAAAGCCTTTCGCCGACCTTGATCGCGGTGCGGCCGCTGATGCCGGTATCGACCTCGTCGAAGATCAGCGTCGGCGTTCCGTCGGAG
>JAEEYN010000143.1 GCA_016288175.1 Bacillota bacterium
GATTTCGCGATCAAACTCAAGAAGGAATACTTCATCGGCATCGAAGCGCTCAAGCAGCCCCGCACCCGCAAGCGCGTCGGTCTGAAGCTCGTCGGCAAGGGCATCGCCCGTCCCGATGCGGAAGTCCTCTGCAACGGCGAAGTCGTCGGCGTCGTCACCTCCGGCGGTCCCGCTCCCGCAGTCGGCGGCAACTACGTCATGTGCCTCGTTAAGGAAGAGGCCGACGAAGCCGGCAAGTGGGCGGTCTCCGTCCGCGGCCGCGAGATCGAGTGCGAATTCGCGCCCATGCCATTCTACAAGAGGAAATAACCGAAGCGTTTCCGCAAGGTTTTACCTATATCAACAACGAAAAATTTAATTGGAGGATAAAAAAATGATCCCTACCGACCGCAAATACACCCGCGAGCATGACTGGGTAAAGATCGAAGACGGCGTTGCCACCCTCGGCATCACCGACCACGCACAGGAAGCGCTGGGCGACATCGTTTATGTCGAGCTTCCCGAGATCGATGCAGAGATCGCCATCGGCGACGACTACACCACCGTTGAGTCCGTCAAGGCGGCATCCCCCGTTGCTTCCCCCGTTGCCGGCAAGGTCATCGAGGTCAACGAAGCGCTGGATGAGACCCCCGAGCTCCTCAACGAGGACGCCTACGGCCAGTTCATCGCCAAGATCGAGGTTTCCGAGGTCGACGAAGCGAACCTTCTGACCGCGGAAGAGTATGAAGCCCTCCTCGCAGAGGAAGAGTAAAAGAATCATGCAGCCGGCCCGGGCCTTCTTCCGGGTCGGCTGCGGTTTTCATAATCAAAAGGCAAGGAAGAAAACACATGAAGAGTTATGTTCCGAACACTTTGGAAGAGCGTCGTGAAATGCTCCGGACCCTCGGTCTCGACAGCATGGATCAGCTCTTTTCCGATATTCCGGAGGATCTCAGGCTTCACCGCGAACTGAACCTCCCCGCTCCGATGAGCGAGATGGAGCTGCGCGAGCTGATGATGGGCTATGTTCTTCAGAATGACGAAGGCGGCCTCCTCTTCCGCGGCGCGGGTTCCTACCGCCACTACATCCCCTCCGTCGTGCCCCAGCTTGCGGCGCGCAGCGAGTTCTATACCGCCTACACCCCCTATCAGGCGGAGATGAGCCAGGGTATGCTCCAGAGCATCTTCGAATGGCAGACCGTCATCTGCAACCTCACCGGCATGGAAGCTTCCAACGCCTCCGTTTACGACGGCGCGACCGCGGCGGCGGAATCCCTGCTGATGCTGCGTGATTCGAAGCGCAAGAACAAGGTCCTCTATTCCGCGGCGCTGAACCCGGACGTCATCACGACGATGAAGACCTATGCGCACTGCTACGGCATCGAGCTTTGCGAGATCCCCGTTGACGCGAACGGTCTTACCGACCTTGCCGCCGTCGAAGCGAATCTCGAAGGCGCTGCCGGCATCATCGCGGCTCAGCCCAACTACTATGGCTGCGTCGAGAACATGGACGCCATCGCGGAGCTCGTTCATAACGCAAAGGGTCTCCTCGTTGCCTATGTCAACCCGATCACCCTCGGCCTCATCAAGCGCCCCGCCGACTACGGCGCGGACATCGCGATCGGCGACGGCCAGACCCTCGGCCTTCCGATGAATTTCGGCGGTCCGTACGTCGGCTTCATGGCAGCGGGCGGAAAGCTCGTCCGCAACCTCCCCGGCCGCATCGTCGGCGAAACGCACGACGCGGAGGGCGGCAGGGCATACGTCCTCACTCTCCAGGCGCGCGAACAGCATATCCGCCGCGAAAAGGCTTCGAGCAACATCTGCTCCAACCAGATGCTCTGCGCGATCATGAGCACGATCTACGCCTGCACGATGGGCCCCGCCGGCATGCGCGAGGTCGCGGAGCAGAATGTCGCGAAGGCGCACTACCTCGCCGAAGAGATCGCGAAGGTCCCCGGCATGAAGCTGCGCTACACCACCCCGTTCTTCAATGAGTTCGTCGTCGATACGGAGCTCCCCGCGGAGCAGATCAACGAAGAGCTGAAGGAAATGGGCATCGTCGGCGGCTATATCCTGCCCGACGGCGGAATGCTCTGGTGCGCGACCGAGATGAACTCGAAGGAGGATATCGATTTCCTGATCGATATGCTTAAAAATATCGTCGAAGGAGGAGAAGAGGCATGAGGCAGTCCTATAAGCTGATTTTCGAGCGTTCCCACGAGGGCCGCAGGGCATACGATCTTCCCGCTCTCGACGTTCCCGCCGTTGACGCGATCCCCGCGAACATGAAGAACGAAGGAAAGCTCGACCTGCCGGAGCTCGGCGAAGTCGACCTTGTCCGTCACTATACCAACCTTTCCCGCCGTAATTTCGGCGTCGATAACGGTTTCTATCCCCTCGGCTCCTGTACGATGAAGTATAATCCGAAGATCAACGAGGAAGTCTGCACCCTGTTTGAGGATATGCATCCCCTCCTCGACGAGGATATGAGCCAGGGCGCGCTGCGCCTGATGTACGATCTCGAGGGCTATCTCTGCGAGATCTGCGGCATGGACGCTTTCACCCTCCAGCCCGCAGCCGGCGCACACGGCGAGCTGACCGGTCTTATGCACATCCGCGCCTACCATGAGCACCGCGGCGACACCGCGAGGACGACCATCATCGTTCCCGACGCGGCGCACGGCACCAACCCGGCGAGCGCGGTCATGGCGGGCTTCAAGGTCAAGGAGATCAAATCCGCTCCCGACGGCGGCGTCGATCTCGAAGCGCTCCGCGCGGCCGTCGGCCCCGATACCGCGGGCCTGATGCTGACCAACCCCTCCACCCTCGGCCTGTTCGAAAGGAACATCAAGGAGATCGCGAAGATCGTCCACGAGGCAGGCGGTCTGCTTTACTACGACGGCGCGAACCTCAACGCGATCATGGGCATCGTCCGCCCCGGCGACATGGGCTTCGACGTTATGCACATCAACCTGCATAAGACCTTCTCCACCCCGCACGGCGGCGGCGGCCCCGGCAGCGGCCCCGTAGGCGTCAAGAAGCACCTGATCCCGTTCCTGCCCGTTCCCGTTCTTACCGAGCGCGACGGCATGATCGAACTCGATTACGACCGCCCGAACACCCTCGGCAAGGTCAAGAACTTCTACGGCAACTTCGGCGTCATCGTCCGCGCGTTCGCCTACATTCGCTCCCTCGGCGGCGCGGGTCTCAAGGAAGCGAGTGAGAATGCCGTACTGAACGCGAACTACATCATGAACGCGCTGCGCGGCGTCTACGACATCGCGCATGACCGCATCTGCATGCATGAGTGCGTCGTCACCCCGACCGAAGATATGATGAAGAACGGCGTCCACACCTCCGACATCGCGAAGGCGCTGATCGACCGCGGCTATCATCCCCCGACCATCTACTTCCCGCTCATCGTCCATGAAGCGATGATGATCGAGCCCACCGAGAGCGAGAGCCGCGAGACCCTCGACGAGTTCATCGACGCGATGAAGGCGATCGCGGTCGAGGCGATGGAGGACCCGGAGTCCGTCCATGCCTGCCCGAAGACCACACCTATCGGCCGTCCCGATGAAGTCACCGCGGCAAGGAAGCCCGTCATCCGCTTTGTGAAGGAATGACCGCAGATCCGATGAAGTAAGTTTGATCAAACGGCGGCTTCGGCCGCCGTTTGTCATTATTTGCCTTGACTTATTCGCCGGAAAGCCTTTATAATGGAGCCGACTTCGGAGGGAATTATGTTCGATATCCACACCCATTCATATTGTTCGGACGGCATGGACGCGCCGGAGGAGGTCGTTCGCCTTGCGGCCGAAACCGGGCTCTCGCTCTTTGCCCTCACCGACCATGATACTTTGCTCGGCGTTCCCGCCGCGCTGAAAGCGGCCGCGGAGCTCGGTCTCCCCTTCCTCACGGGCTGCGAGATCGAGGCGCAGTACGCGGACACGCTCCATATCCTCGGCCTCGGCGTCGATCTTGAAAGCCCGGAGCTCGCGGCGCTGATGCGAAAGAAGCTCGCTCTGCGCGAGGAAAGGAACCGGAAGCTCTCCGCGCGGCTCGCGGAGCTCGGCATGGACTGTTCCTCCGCGCTCGTTGAAAGCGCCGGCGCGACGACGAAGGCGAATTACGCCTCCGCCCTCGTGAAGCTCGGCTTCGCGAAGGATCTTTCGGATGCCTTCGGCCGCATCCTGGGCCGCGGCTGCCCCGCCTATATCGCCCAGCAGCATCCCTCGCCGGAGGAGGTCGTCGGAGCAATCCGCGCTGCCGGCGGAGCCGCCGTGATCGCGCACCCGATGAAGATGAAGCGCTGCGATCCCGCCTCGCTGATCCGCGACATGGCGCGCATCGGCATCGAGGGCGTCGAAGCCCACTACTGCGGCGCGACGGAGGGCGAAACGCGGCTGTTTTCCTCCCTCGCAAGGGAAAACGAGCTTTTCATCACCTGCGGCAGTGATTACCACGGCGCAAGGCGTCCGACATCGCCCATCGGCGGCGCGTGGAGGGACTGCGAAGACCTCCGCTTGACAGAAGCGATGCTTCTGAACCGCTTTTTCTGATCCCGGGCATTGCCCAAACGCAAAAATCTGATCCAAAGGAGATCCCCAATGAAAACATTCTTTAAACTCCTGCTGACCCTCCTGCTGATCGCGGCTGTGCTCTGGTTCCTCGCCTCCGGCATCCTGTACCTGACGGGATACACCAAGACCTTCGAAAAGCAGTACACCGTTGACGAAAGCTTCGATTCCGTCGTCATCAGCTGCGAATCGAGCAAGGTCAATATCGTTCCTTCGGAGGACGGCAAATGCTTCGTCGAGGCGACCGAAAGCAAGGGTATCGGCATGACCGTCGAAGTCAAAAACGGCGAGCTGCAGATCACCCAGCACAGCAGCAAATGGTATCTGCATGTCTTCAGCTTCGGCTTCGGCAAATACTCCCTGACCGTCCATATCCCTGCCGAACGGTATGATAAGGTCAAGATCAAGACCGTCAGCGGCAGCATCAAATGCGATATCCCGCTAAACTGCGATTCCGTCGATTTCAACACGACGAGCGGCAGCGTCACCGCCTCCGGCATCTCCTGCCGCGAGCTTGAGACCGCCTGTGTCAGCGGCAGCATCAAGCTTACCGACGTCCGCTGCGAAACGGCGAACCTGCGCAGCACGAGCGGCAGCGTTGACCTCAAGGACCTCATCGCGAACCGCACTGTCGACATCAACGTCACGAGCGGCAGCATCAGTTTCGATTCGATCGACGCCGCAGAGCTGCGCCTCGAGACCGTCAGCGGCAGTATCAAGGGCAGCCTGCTCACGGGCAAGACCTTCAAGGCGGAGACCGTTTCGGGCAGCGTCAGCGTTCCCGAGGATTCCGGCGCCGGCACCTGCCGCGCCAAGACGACGAGCGGCAGCATCAAGATCACCGTAAAATAAATCTATTTCTTGATACGGACGGGCAGTTTTTCGCCCGTCCGTTTCGTTTTTCGGATATATTTGACTTTTCGGGCGTTTCAATTATAATTGACTGATATGAAAACCGAAGCGAAAAAAAGAGAATTGAACGACCTCACGAGCGGCTCCATCGGCAGGCGGCTGATACTGTTCTTTCTTCCCATTCTGGCGGGAACATGGTTTCAGCAGCTCTATAATGCCGTTGACGCCGTCATCGTCGGGCGCTATGTCGGCCACGAAGCGCTTGCCGCCGTCGGCGGGAGCGTCGCAACGATTTTGAACCTGTTCATCGGCTTCTTCGTTGCGCTTTCGACCGGCGCGACCGTCGTCATCTCCCATATCTACGGCGCGAACGAGGACCGCGGGGAGCTCGAAAAGGCGACGGGCACCGCGATGGCGTTCAGCCTCATTTTCGGCGCGGCCTGCTCCGTCATCTGCTTCATTCTCGCCCCGCAGCTGCTCATCTGGATGAAAACGCCGGCGGACACCCTTGCGGACGCAACGATGTATCTGCGCGTCTGCTTCGGCGCGATGGCGGTCGTGCTGCTTCTCAACACGGAATCGGCGATCCTCCGCGCCGTCGGTGATTCAAGGCGGCCGTTCATCTATATGCTGATCTCCTGCCTTGTGAACATCGGCCTCGATTTTCTTTTCGTCGTGCATTTCGGCTGGGGCGTCGCGGGCGTCGCATGGGCGACGGTCATCTCCCAGTTCCTCAATTTTCTGCTTCTGACCGTCACGATGCTGAGGACGAAGGAACCCTATCGCCTCGTTCTCAGAAAAATCCGCATCTATAAGGATTTCTTCCGGCGGATGATGCATATCGGCATCCCGTCCGCACTCGAGGCGAGCATGTACAACGGTTCCAATATCATAATGCAGATCGCCGTCAACGCCCTCGGCACCGTCGTCGTCGCCTCCTGGTCGCTCTCCGGAAAGCTGGACGGCTTCTATTGGGGCATGGCGCAGGCCGCGAACGCCGCCGTGCTGACCTTCGTCGGGCAGAATTACGGCGCGGGACGCATGGACCGCATCCGCGGCAGCGTCAAAGCGGGGCTGAAGCTCTTTATGAGCATGACCGTCGCGATGAGCGCGCTGATAATCCTTCTTGCGCCGTACGCTCTGAAGATCTTCACCAAGGAAACCGCGGTCCAGCAGACGACCTATACGATCATCCTCTATTTCGTGCCGTTCTATTTCGTCTGGACGGCGATCGAGGTGATCTCCGGAACGCTCAGGGGCTGCGGCGACACGAAGCCCGTTCTGATCACCGGCATCGGCATCTGCGCCTTCCGCATACTCTGGGTGCTGACGGTCTATCAGATTTGGCCCACGCTTTTCGTCGTCAGCATCTCCTACATCATCTCCTGGACGCTGACGATGCTCGCGATGGTGTTCTATTACCGCCGCGGAACATGGGAAAAAAAGAAGGAATGAGCCGAATATAATTGCGTTTCAAACACAAAAAAGAACGTCCTTTTCGGGCGTTCTTTCGTTTTGACTATCTGTTATTAAGAATCATTCAACTGTCGTGCCGGCCTTGCCTTCGATGGCTTCGACGGCTTTATCGAGCACGAACGAAGCGAGTCGCGGCGGGTCAGCGCGCGGCGCCGCGAGAGGCGCCGAACCGCGATCGCGAACAAACAAAGGACACGTCCGCACCGAAGGTGCTGTATGCCATTCATGCCACGACAATAAGCTCGCGGGAACAATGCCGGCGGGCCAAAAAAGAAAAACTGCCGCAGGCTTGATTGTCCGCGGCAGTCATTTTTATGATCCGATAATTACATCACCGTCGTGCCGGCTTTGCCTTCGAGGGCTTCGACGGCTTTATCAAGCGAAGTGATGATCGCCTTGCGGCCGGGCTTGCTTTCGGCGAACTTGATCGCGGCTTCGACCTTCGGCAGCATGGAGCCGGGCGCGAACTGACCCTCGGCGATGTATTCGCGGGCTTCCGCGACGGTCATCGTCGAAAGGCTCTTCTGGTCGGGCTTGCCGAAATTGATGCAGACATTCTCGACAGCGGTTAGGATGACGAGCGCGTCCGCGTCGATATCCTCCGCGAGCTTTTCGCTGGCGAGGTCCTTATCGATGACGGCTGCGGTGCCGACATAGTTGCCGTTTTCGTCCTTGATGACGGGGATCCCGCCGCCGCCGACGGTGATGGCGATGAAGCCGCCGTCGATGAGGCACTTCACGGCGTCGAGCTCAACGATCTCAACGGGCATGGGCGAAGCGACGACGCGGCGCCAACCGCGGCCTGCGTCTTCCTTCATGGTGTAGCCCTTCTCCTCCGCAAGCTGCTTCGCGGTCGCTTCGTTATAGAAGGGGCCGATGGGCTTACTGGGATTCTTGAACTTCGGGTCGTCCTTGTCGACGACGACCTGGGTAACGAGGGTCACGACGCGCTTATGATTGCCGCGCGCGCGGAGGACCTTCTCGAGACCCTGCTGCATATGGTAGCCGATGTAGCCCTGGCTCATCGCGCCGCATACGTCGAAGGGCATTGCGGGGGTCTGGCTGGAAGCAAATTCGTTCTGGATGACGATACGGCCGACCTGCGGGCCGTTGCCGTGCGCGAGAACGACGTTGTAGCCCTTCTCGATGATATCCGCGATGTATTCGCTGGTCTTTTCGACAACTTCGAGCTGAGCTTCCGCGGTCGCGGGCTTGCCGGCTTCCGCAAGGGCGTTTCCGCCGAGAGCGATAACGATCTTATTCATATTGAGTCTCCGATATTAGCATAATGATCCGGCGAAAAAACGCCGAATACAATTATGCCAACAATCAGAGGAAAAGTCAACAGCCGCGAGGCCATGTTTCCGCTTTTTCCCGGCGAAAAACGAAAATATAATTATTTCCCGCTCAAAAAAGCACAACGACCCTCATCCGCCTTGAAGGAACACTCGCCGCGGCCGTTCCGTTTTCCGAAATGAACGGGTTGACCGTGACCGCCCAATAGAAATAGCTTTCTCCCGGCACTGCCGTGAAATCGGTGCAGGAAACGCTGCCCTTCGCGCCGGTGAGCTCCGCAGTGACCCTCTCGCCCCCGCCGGAAACAGAGCTGCGGAAGATCCGATAAACAAGCCTTTCATCCTCCGCTTCGATGGTGATGACCGGGTTGCCGTCCGCATCCGGGAACCAGTTGACCTGCGCCGGCGGCTTCGGAAGAAGGCGTATCACGCTTGAATTTTCTGGTGCTGTCCCCCGCCGGAAATACTCCGTGAAGATAGATTCCCCCGGCGTGTACTCCGTCGCAAGCAGGGCGGTATGCTCCTCCGCGAGCGCTTCCGCGTCGATAAGGACCGCTTCAACGCTCTCCGGCACGGCGTCCTCCCGCCGCAGTTTTTCCTCCGGCAGAACGGAAAAAAGAGCGCAGATAAGGCGGCAGGCGCTGTTCCCGCCCGTCGTGCCCGGCGGCAGGGTCCCGAGGGAAGCGCTGTCCGTGCCCATCCAGCAGACGGCGGTGTATTCCCCGGCAAATGCGGCGGTCCAGACGTCCCGCACGCCGCCTTCCGGATCGAGGTTCGTGCCCGTCTTTGCCGCCGTCCGGAACGGAAGCGCCGCAAGCGCGGAGGCTGTGCCGTCCGAAGCGGCGGTGCGGAGGATATCCGCCATTATGAACGCCGTGTCCTCGCCCATCGCGCGAGCGGGCTGCGCGGAACGGGAATAGAGCGTTTCGCCGTCCCGTTCGACCGATCCGACGCAGAACGGCTCAAAATACAGCCCGCCGGTGTTGAAAGCGTTGTACGCCGCCGCCATATCGAGGGGCGAAACGCCGTAAGTGAACCCGCCGAGGGCGAGAGCGAGGCCGATATGCTCGTTTTCGAAGGAGATGCCGAGCTTTTTCGCGAAGTCAACGGCGGGATCCGTTCCGACGAGCTCCAGCGTTTTCACGGCGGGTACATTCAGCGACTCCGCGACGGCGCGGCGGACCGTCACGAAACCGGCGTATTTCCCCCCGGCGTTCGAGGGCGAATACCCCTCAAAATCCGTTTCCGCATCCTCGATCACGCTCGCCGCAGTCAGAACGGAACTTTCGATCGCCGGAGCATAGCAAAGGATCGGCTTGATCAGCGAACCGGGCTGGCGCTTCATATCCGCGGCGCGGTTCAGCTCCCCGCCGTTCTCCCGCCCCCCGCACATCGCCGCGATGCTTCCGTCCCGCCGGAGCAGCACGACGGCCGTCTGCGCCGTCTCCGAAGGGATCAGTGCGGGCTCGTTCGCGAGCGCGGAAACGGCGGCGGCAGCGGCGGGATCGAGCGTCGTTCGGATAACGCAGCCCGAGGTCAGCAGCTCCTTTCGGCTCATGCCGAGCTTTTCGGCGGCTTCGCGCACCGCAAACTCAACAAAAGCATCCCGTTTCTCCGGCAGCGCGTTTCTGAGCACGCACTCCTCCGCCTTCGCGCTTTCGCACTCCTCCGATGAAAGATAGCCGTATTTCTCCATAAGGTCGAGCACGGTATTCCGTCTCCGGAGCGAATTTTCAAGATCGAGGTGCGGTGCATAGGCGGAAGGCGCTTTGAGGATCCCCGCGAGCTGCGCCGCCTGCGAAACGGTGAGATCGGCAGAGTGCACGCCGAAATAGCCGAGCGAGGCCGCCTCGATGCCGTAAAAACCCCCGCCGAAATAGACGTAATTCAAATACATTTCGAGGATCTCGTCCTTCGAATACGCCGCCTCGAGCTTCATCGTCAGCCATACTTCCTCGAGCTTCCGTCCGATCGTTTTTTCGCCGGAAAGATGGCTGAGCTTGATCAGCTGCTGCCCGATCGTGGAGGCGCCCTGCTTCAGCGCCCCGGCCTTGAGATCCGCCCACGCCGCGCCGAAAATGCGGCGGATATCGACGCCGGAATGCTCATAGAACCTTGCGTCCTCCGCGGAAATGAAGGCGTACTTCGTCTTTTCGGAAAGCGTTTCGATCGGAACGGGGATGCGCTTTTCCCCGCCGGAAACAACGGAGATCACCCCTCCCTCCGCATCGAGAACGATCAAACTTCGGTCCGCGCCGGTGATGAGCTCCGGTTCGAACTTCCGCCATTCATGGAAGCGGAAAAACAGCGCCGCGGCAATGAAGAGCGCGGCAAGAAGCGCGGCCGGGACGCCCAAAGCAAGGCGCAGCCGCCTCCGCCGCGAGTGTCCGCCGTTTTTCGGCTCTTCGCCGTCCGTCCGCCGTCTCCGGAATTTCCCGGAAAGCTCCTTTGCAAGCATTTCGAACCGCTCCGCAGCGGCTTTGCGGAAGCCTTCGAGCGCTGCGGCCGCCCTTTTCAAACGATCCACGGCATTTCCTCCTTTTTGCATTTAAAAACCGTTTTTCCGTATTTTTCGCATTTTTCGCGGAAATTTTCCTGCCTGTTTTCGGAAAAACGGCCGTGATCCGCGGGGACAGTGCATCTTTTCTCTATACAAAAAAGCGAATTTGCGGTATAATCGCATTCAGCGAACGGCCGATCAAAGCGGCAATTTGGCGAAAACGGAGCAAACTATGAAGCAGGTGCTTGGCTGCATCCGCAGGGCGGATGAAAAATACGGCATGATACGCGACGGGGATAAGATCTGCGTCGGCGTCAGCGGCGGGAAGGACAGCCTTCTTTTGATGTACGGGCTGAAGCTTTATCAGCTTTTTTCAAAGAAGAAGTATGATATCTGCGCCGTGATGCTCGACCTCGGCCTCGTGGAGCAGGATACAGCGCCGATCTCCGCTTTCGCCGAAAGGATCGGCGTCGATTTCGAGGTCCGAAAGACCGATATCGGCGACGTCGTTTTCAATATCCGCAAAGACAAGAGCCCCTGCGCGATGTGTGCGAAGATGCGCCGCGGCGCGCTCAACGATATCGCCGTCAGCAAGGGCTGCAACCTCGTTGCCCTCGGCCACAACCGCGAGGACGTTCTCGAAACCTTTCTGCTGAGCCTTTTCTACGAGGCGCGGCTCAACACCTTCGCGCCGGTGACCTACCTCGGCCGCGCGGGCGTGACCGTCATCCGTCCCCTCGTTTTCTTCCCGGAGAAATCCGCGATCGCTGCGGCTAAGCGGCTCGAACTGCCCGTCATCAAGCCGAACTGCCCCGTTGCAGGGAAAACGAAGAGGGAGGATATGCGCATTCTTTTGCAGGAATTCCGCCATATCGTTCCGGACGTCGAAACGAAACTCATGAAAGCGATCGTCGACACGCATAAATACGGGATGTGGGACCGCATGAAGCTCCCGCCCCGCCAGACCGGCGGCGTCGCATGCGGCGAATGCGACCCCCTCGCCCTCGGCGAAGAGGAAGAATAGCGAAGGCGCGGACTGAATAACGTTAATCATTGCCGTGATCAAAGGAGAGTTGAGATATTATGATGAATGACAGGGAAACCGAAGGAAGTCTGAGGTCCGGCGGCCGACCCAACGGCATTGCCGCCTGGCAGGTCGCCGTTTTGATGCTTTTGAGCGCACTGCTTGCCGCCGGCGCCGTGATCGGCGTTCTGCTGCTCGGCGTCACCCGCTACACAATCGCGGACAGCAAGAGCGGAACGGATATGACCGTTCTTGCAACGCTGCTCAACGACGTTGAAAAATACTATTATTTTTCGGATGAAATGCCCTCCTCCGAGGCGCTGCTCGACGGCGCCGCGAAGGGCCTTGTGAAGACCGTCGGCGACACCTATGCCCAATACTACACGCTTGAGGAATACGAGGCCGCGCGCAACCAGATGGCCGGCAATTTCAAGGGCATCGGCGTGCTTATCAGCCAGGCGGACAACGGCACGCTCATCAACCGCGTCTATGAAAATTCGCCCGCGGAAAAGGCGGGGCTCAAGGCCTGGGATATCATCACCGCCGCGGACGGGCAGTCCGTCATCGGCATGGACGTCAACTCCGTCAGCGCCCTCGTCGGCGGCGAGGACGGAACGAGCGTCGTTCTGACCGTTCTTCGCGACGGCAATTCGCTCAATATCTCCGTCGAGCGAGGAGATGTATACGTCCGCCGCGTCTATACCGAGCAGCTCGGCAGCGGCGTCGGCTATATCCGCATCGATTCCTTCACGGGTTACGCCGCCGATGAATTCAACACCGCGGCAAAGGAGCTTCTCGATTCCGGCATCACCTCGCTGATCATCGACATCCGCAACAACACCGGCGGCGAGCTCAAGACCGCGACCGCGATCAGCGACCGCGTGCTTCCCGAATGCGTGATCACGACCGTCGAGGGCAAGCTCGTCGACCCGCCGGAGGTCTATCGCTCCACCGCCGCGGAAAGCATCGATCTTCCCATCGTCGTTCTGACGAACGGCTATTCCGCCTCCGCGAGCGAGATCTTCGCCGCCGCGCTGCGGGATAACAACGCCGCCGTCATCATGGGCACGAAGACCTACGGCAAGGGCATCGTTCAGACCAGCTGGCAGATCATGCCCGGCAAGGGTTATCTGAAGCTCACGACGGACGTTTACAAAACGCCGAACGGAGAGATGATCCACGGCGTCGGCATCTACCCGGATATCGAAGTCGAGCAGGATCAGGGGATCGCGAACATGGATATCTTCTTCATCCGCAGGGATTACCCCGAAAGGGACCTGCAGGTGCAGGCCGCTGTGGATTACCTGCTCGGGCTTCACGATTGAAAAACCGCATTATAAAAACGGCAGTGCAGGCTCATGGCCTCCCTGCCGTTTTTTCAGTTCACTGTGTGTTCCCGATCCGGCTCCGCTCATTCCTCCCCGAAGAACATGCCGCGAAGGAACCGAGCATACGCTTCATCTATCTCATACCAATAGCTTGAATACAGATTTTCGTACGGGATTATGCGGACCTGCTCCGGCGCAATGCCATAGCAGGCTATGATCTGCTTCGCTGTGCCGACCGATACAACGCTTCTGTCCGAATACTCGATCAGCCGGCGCAGCTCCTCCGCCGTCCTCCCCGCCTCGCTGCCGGCGAGTAATACGCAGGAATAGTCCTCCGGCGCCATCTGATAGACGAAGACATCGAGCCCTTCCGCGGTATCGAGATCGAAGCAGTCAGGGTATTTGGTCCGAAGTGTTCGCTCGTCTTCGATGAATCCCGGCGGCTCCGGTGCGCCTTCTTCAACAATGAATTCTATATAGCTTTCCGATGGCTCCGCATCCTCAATGTTCCGCAAATAGTCCCGATAGAAGCACATCCGGTAGACGCCCGGGCGGGACAGATCGCAGCCGCCGAGATCGAAACTTTTTGTAAAGAAGCCGCTCCAACCGATGTAGACATACGGCTTCTGACCCGGGAAAGGTTCCCACGCAAGCCTTTCCGCTGTTTCGCCCTCCATATAGAAGATCAGGCAGAACAGGGGCAATGCGCCATCTGACACTTTATAATACTCGACTTCCGCAAAGGCGTTTTCACCGGTCGTATCCAGCAGCGCTATCTCCGCGCTGTAGGAAAGCAGGCCTTCCGGAAAGACTGTTTCCCGGACCGCGCCGATGCCGAGGCATGTGTTGAACTCAAGCCGTTCCTCTTCGCTGAACTCTATGCTCCATTCGCTTGCAAGATCGGTCAGCACGCCGGATGAGGAACAATAGCTGCAATCGAGCCGGTCAAGGACGATGCTGTATTCGCTTTTCAGCGGAATGCCGGTAAGTTTCCATTCCCGGCCGGAAACGAGGCGCAGCGCCTCTTTCTCCTGCCCGGCGGAAAGCGCAAGCCGCATCTCATAGCCTTCGGCAGGCGAACGGTAGACCCTGATCTCAGTAAAGACCGGACCGACATTCGCGGGCGCTTCCGCCATCGGCTCTTCGGTCACAGGCGCTTGTGTCGCGGGCGTTTCATTTACAGATGCTTCCGCCGTCGGAGCGGTCGTCTCACCGCTATTCTCCCCTCGTTTTGCCGACACGCAGGCGGAACACACGGTGCAGGCAAAAAATGCCGCGGTCAGCAGTAAAGCGACGACCCTCTTCTGCGGCAATGCCTTCATTTTCGGCTTCCTCCCGTTTTTTCTTTCATCTTATAACAAGAAGCGGCACGCGTCAAGCTCTGTTTTCCGGGATCCGCCCTGCGCTGCGCCGGGATCTGCTTCGATCGCTCATTTTTCTTTCTTTTCCTCTCTTGAAATCGCGGGACGATTCGGTTAAAATAATAGTCGAAATCAATAGTGCGCTCCACCCGGATCCGTCAGCGAAGGGAACGTATACCCCCGCCGGCGCAGGATCCGGGCTGTTGCCGTACCGAGGAGAAAGATATGCTGAAGATCACCGAGATCAAAAAAGAAGCGATGCCGACCTCCGTCTGGAGCGGAGGCACCACCACCGAGATCCTCATCTGGCCGCGCGGCGCCGTTTACGCGGAGCGGGATTTCCTTTTCCGCGTCAGCACGGCGAAGGTCGAGCTCGAGGAATCCGATTTCACTCCCCTGCCCGATTATGACCGCTTCATCGCCTCCATCGAGGGGAGCATGGTCCTCACCCACTCCGCGCCGGACGGCGGGGAAACGGCGGAGGTGCTGCCGCTTTCCACGGTGCACCGCTTTTCGGGCGGCGTCCCGACCCACTGCGTCGGCAAAGCGCGGGACCTCAATCTCATGCTGCGGAAAGGCAAAGCGGAAGGCGAGCTTCGCTTCATCAAGAAGGATGAGTTTGTCGCTCTGCCCCTGCCCGCGGGCGAGTTCGCCATCGTTTACGATACTGAAACCGGCGATGCGAAGCTTGCTCTGGCGGACGAGGACGATTTCCTCGCATTTTCCGCGGAGCATATCTCTGCACTGTTCACCGTTCGTGAGATCAAAAATTCCTGACGGGAGCTCCGGAAATGAGCAATAAATTCGAGCCGCTTTTCGCGGCGCTCGCAAAATCGGAAGAATACACAAGGCTGAGGGAGGATCTTTCCGCGGCGAAGGGTCCCGTCAGCGTTTTCGGCCTCGGCGAAGCGCACCGCGTCCATATCGAAGCCGCGCTCCATGCCGCGCAGGGAGGAACAACGCTGATCGTCGCCCCCTCGGCGCAGGCGGCGGCGCGCATCCATGAGGAGCTCTCGTGCTACCATCCGGACGCAATGCTCTTCCCGATCCGCGAAATGCCGCTGAACGCGCACAGCTATGTTCAGTCCCAGGAGATCGGCTTCCGCCGCCTCCGCGTGCTGCTGCGCCTGCTTTCCGCCGAAAGCGCCGTCGTCGTTGCCCCGATCGAAGCGATCATGCAGCGCATGGCGCCGCCGGACGCGATCCGCTCCTTCACCCACGCTGTCCGCGTCGGGATGGAGGTCTCGCCGGATGCGCTCGTCAAAAAGCTCGTCGACGCCGGCTACACGCGGGAGGAGGTCTGCGAAGGCAGGGGCCAGCTCGCGCGGCGCGGCGGCTATATCGACGTTTTCCCCGTCACGGCGGAAAACCCCGTCCGCATTGAGCTTTTCGGGGATGAAGTCGACACGATGCGCGAATTCGACCCCGTTTCCCAGCGCGGAACGGAGAACATCTCCATCGCCGTGATCCCTCCCGCGACGGAGCTGCCGCTCGACCGCGAGATGCGGCAGAGGGGTATTGCGGCGCTGCGCGGGAAGGCCCATTACAGCGAGGAAACGGAGACGCTGCGCGAAGGCGGAGTGCCGCTGAACGCGCTGGCGCTGCTGCCCGTTTTCTGCAGGGAGGAGCTGACGCTCCTCGATTATCTCCCGCCGGACGCCGTGACGGTCCTCGACGAGCCCGCCAGGATCGACGAAAGCGCGCGCTTCGCGTATTCGCAGTTCATGGACGGCTTCGCTGCCGTCCTTCAAAGCGGCGAGGGGCATGAGATGCAGAGCGGGCTCCTCTGCGCGCCGGGAAGCGTTTTTTCGCGCCTCAACCGCAGCCGCACGGCGATGCTTTTCGCCCTCACGAGAAGCTTCCCGCCGATCCCCGCGAAGGACCTTGTGAAATTCGAAACGCGGCCTGTCCCCCGCTATATCCCCGGGGACACCGCGATCCGCGACGATATCGCCCTTTGGAAGCAGAAGGGCTTTTCCGTGCTTTTATACGCGGGCGAGCATTATCTCCGCCTGCGGGATATGCTTGCTGACCTCGGGATCGAAGCCGCGGCCGTGCCGAAGCTCGACCGCCCGCTCGTTGAAAGGGAGCTGCTGATCGTCGGCCTCTCCCTTCCCCACGGCTTTGAGTACCCCGCGCTGCGCCTTGCCGTCGTTTCGGAATATGAGCTCTTCGGCGCGGGTTACCGCCCCGCCGCGAAGCAGCAGAAGCGCAGCACCGACAAGCTTTCCCTCTATGATCTTGCCGTCGGCGACCTCGTCGTTCACGAGGCGCACGGCATCGGCCGCTTCACCGGCGTAAACTCGCTCGTTGTGGACGGCAAGACCCGCGATTATATCGAGATCGCCTATCAGGCGGGCGACAAGCTCTTTCTGCCGACGGATCAGCTCGACCGCGTGCAGAAATACATCGGCGGCGACGCGGAAAAGCAAAAGCTTTCGCGCCTCGGCTCCGGCGAATGGCAGAAGACCGTTGCAAGGACCCGTTCGAGCGTGCGCCAGCTCGCCTTCGACCTCGTCCGGCTTTACGGCGAACGCTCGCGGAAGAAGGGCTTCCGCTTTTCGCCCGATACGGACTGGCAGCAGCGGCTCGAGCTCAGCTTCCCCTACCGCGAAACAGCGGACCAGCTCCGTTCCATAAAGGAGATCAAGGCGGATATGGAATCCGACCGCATCATGGATCGCCTGCTCTGCGGCGACGTCGGCTACGGCAAAACGGAGGTCGCCCTCCGCGCCGCGTTCAAATGCGCGATGAACGGCAAGCAGTGCGCCTTCCTCGTTCCGACAACGATCCTCGCGCAGCAGCATTACAACACCCTCTCCTCGCGCTATGCCGGTTTCCCGATCCGCGTGGAGCTTCTTTCGCGCTTCCGCACGCCAAAGGAGCAGCAGGAGGTCAAAAAGCAGACCGCCGCCGGAACAGTCGATATCCTGATCGGCACGCACGCCCTGCTCGCGAAGGATGTTAAATTCAAGGACCTCGGATTGCTGATCGTGGATGAGGAGCAGCGCTTCGGCGTCAACCACAAGGAGCAAATCAAGGACATGAAGCGGAATGTGGATGTTTTGACCCTTTCCGCAACGCCGATACCGCGCACGCTGCATATGAGCATGAGCGGCATCCGCGACATGAGCGTTATCGAAACGCCGCCGGAAGCGCGCTATCCGGTCCAGACCTATGTCGTCGAATATTCCGAAGCCCTCGTCCGCGAGGCGATCCTGAAGGAGATCGGCCGCGGCGGGCAGGTCTACATCGTCTATAACCGCGTGGCGACGATGGATCACTATGTTCAGGAGCTCACGGAGCTCATTCCGGAGGCGCGCATCGCCTTCGCCCACGGCCAGATGCACGAAAGGCAGCTCGAAAACACGATGCTCGATTTCCTCGAAGGGAAGTACGACGTGCTCGTCTGCTCGACGATCATCGAAAGCGGCCTCGACATTTCGAACGTCAACACCATGATTGTCGTCGACGCGGACAACATGGGCCTTTCCCAGCTCTATCAGCTCCGCGGGCGCGTCGGGCGCGGTCAGCGCCTCGGCTACGCGTACCTCACCTACCGCCCGAACAAGGTCCTTTCGGAGGTCGCGGATAAGCGCCTCACTGCCATCCGCGAATTCACTCAGTTCGGCGCGGGCTTCCGCATCGCGATGCGCGACCTTGAGATCCGCGGCGCCGGCGATATCCTCGGCGCGGAACAGCACGGGCATATGGCGCAGGTCGGCTACGAAATGTACTGCAAGCTCATCGATACCGCGATCCGCGAAGCGAAGGGCGAGGAGATCAAGCCCGTTTTCGATACGGTGATGGAGATCCCGATCGACGCGAACATCCCGAAAAAATACATAGCGCGCGAAACAGGTCGCATGGAAATGTATAAGCGGATTGCCGGAATTGAGGACATTGACTCCTTCCGCGACGTCCAGGATGAGCTTATCGATCGCTACGGCGAGATCCCGAAATGCGTTCAAAACCTTCTTGACATCTCGCTTTATAAAGCACGCGCCTCCCGACTCGGCATAACCTCCTTCACCGTTCGGCCGGGCGAAGCGCAGTTCGTCTTTGCCCCAAATGCCCCGATCGACGGCGCAAAGCTTTTTGCAGCCGTGCCTTCGATCGACGGCGCGGTCTTAAAGGGCGGCGAACAGATCACACTTTCGATCACGAAAAAACGCGCCGAGCCCGAAACCGTTTTCCGTGCGGCAATGGATGCGGTCAACACGCTGCTCAGCTGCATTGAATGAGCATAGCAGCTCCGAATTAAAGAAAAGGGGATCTTGCGTAAGGCAAAATCCCCTTTGTTTTTATAGAGCTTTTTTCTATACAGTCACACCGTGCTCATGTGCAAGTTCCTTGCCACTGTGGTGGTGCGTGTGGTTTTCACCGGGTGCATAATGATTATGCGGGTGAGAGTGACGGATCTCGTGCGTATGGATAACGCCGTTATGCGAGTGAGTGCAGGTATGCGTATGCTCATGGGTATGGGTTCGGATCAGCGTATCCGCGACAACGAGCGCAGTGCCGCCGATCATAACAGCAAGCGCGACCAGATAATTGGCCGTCAGCTTCTCCCGCAGGAACACGAACGCAAGCAGCGAACCGACGAACGGAGCAGCGGCATAGTAAGCGCTGGTTTTCGCAGCGCCAAGCGTATTCTGCGCGCGGACGTAAAGGAAAATTGAAAGGCCGTAAGCAACAAAACCAAGAACGAGCGCAATGCCGATATATTGGATCGCGGGAAGCTTTTCGCCGCTCGCAAGAGCGATTATCAGCGAACCCGCTCCCGAAAAAAAGCCCTTCAGCACAACGATCTCATAGGTGCTCTTGTCCGAAATTTTGCGTGTGCAGTTGTTTTCAAGCCCCCAGCAGAGCGTTGCGCCGAGCACGAACAGCGACCCCGTCGAAAAGCGCAGCCCGTCAGTCCCGTCGAAGGAGAGTATGATGCTTGACGCTGTGATCAGCAGAATCGCGAGCCACAGGCGCTTCGACACAGCCTCGCGGAACAGCGCGAGGGCGATGACTGTTGTTGCGACGATCTCGAAATTACCGAGCAGGGAAGCGTTCGCGGCGCTGCCGAGGCGTATTCCGAGCATCAAAAAGATCGGCGCAGCAATATCGAGAACAATCATCCCGATGACATACGGCAGATCGGTCTTCGCGAGTCTTTCGGATTTCTCCCTGTCCTTTTTATTGAACAACGAAAGAATCCCTATGCCCGCGCCTGCGCCGAGGTACAGGAAGGCTGCCATCAGCTTTGGCGGCACATTCGCAAGCAGAAGTTTGGAAACCGGAACGTTAACGGCATAGAAAACCGCTGCCAGGATCGCAAGAATTATCGCATGTATCCTTTTATCTCCGAGTTTAGAGCCATTCACAGTGAATGTCCCTCCTCTTGATTTGGTTTGCAGCCGTTCTTTGTTCTGAACGGTTTGCAGCGCCTTTGGCGCAGGCGCTTCCTTCTTTATCCGTTTTCGCAGTTCCGCGGGTCAGCGCGCCGCGGCGCGCTGACCCGCGCGGGAGAATTTGAGGGCTTTAGCCCTCAAATTCTTTTGCTGCCTTTTTGAGCATTTCTCGGATGGGGAGACCATAGGGGCAGCGAGGTTCGCATTTGCCGCATCCGATGCAGGCGCTGGCCTTGACCTTCAGCCCGCTGTAGCGGTCCTTCGCCCAGTCGGCAAGGCCGTATCTTTCAAGATAGCCGGCGAAGAGGAATACGCTCGGGATGCTGATCCCGACGGTGCAGGGGGCGCAGTAGTTGCAGCGGCGGCAGAAATTGCCCGTCAGCTCGCTCCTGATCTTTGCAACGCGCGCAAGCTCATCCTCATCGAGCGGTGCGCTGTTCATGCCGGCCTTCGCGTTCGCTCGAACTTCCTCCGCGCTATACATTCCGGGGATCGAGATGGTAACCAGCTCGTTCGCGGCAATATAGCGCATCGCTGCTTCGCCGTCCTCGATCGCGCCGCCCGCAAGGGGCTTCATCGCTATAAAGCCGATGTTCTTTTCGCGGCAGAGGGGAAGAAGCTCCTCGCACTGGCTCTCCACAATGTTATACGGGAACATGATCGTTTCCACCCAGTCGAGCTCGAGCGCGCGCTTGAAAACGGCGATCGCGTGCGCGGTGATGCCGATATGGCGGATCTTCCCCGCCGCTTTCGCTTCCATCAGCGCTTCGAGAGCGCCGCCCGGCGCAAGAACGGCGTCGAGCTGATCCATGCTCGGATTATGCACCTGATAGAGATCGATGTGGTCGGTGCGGAGGTTGTGAAGGCTCGTTTCGATATCCTTCGCCATGCCGGCCCTGTCGCGGGCCATGCTCTTCGTTGCGAGGATGAACTGGCCGCGGCGGCCTTCGATCGCGGCGCCGATCCATTCTTCGCTGACGGTGTAGCCGCGGGCGGTATCGATATAGTTGATCCCGTTTTCGACAAGCGCTTCGATCAGCGCAGGCGCTTCATCCTTTTCGATCCTCTGGATCGGGATCCCGCCGAAGCCGACGCGGGAAACGCAAAGACCGGTTTTTCCGAGAGTGACATACTGCATAACGGTTCTCCTGTTTCGTTTTTTTAATTTATTCAATCCCATTTTTTGATCAGGTTATTGAGTTCTTTAAGCAGGCGCTCCTTGTCGCCGTTGCTCCTCGATTCCGCTTTCTTGACGATCGTCGAAAGGCGCTTCAGTGCGCGGCGGATATCGCCCGTCAGCTGCTTCCCGCGAACGGCGCCGCGGCTCAGAACGGTCCGTTCGTCGCCGTTTTCAGCCTTCTTCACCGAAACGGGGATGCCCTCCGTAATGCGGATGAACTCGTTTTTCAGCGGGTCGAATTCGGTGCCGCTGTACGGCGCGAAGGTCTCATAGCCGAGCTCGTCGTGAAGCAGATCCGCGAATTCCGAACAGACGGCGTCGTCGCCGTGGTTGACGAAAACGCGGGCTGGCTTTTCATAGAAGCCGTTCAGCCAATCGATGAGCCCAGCCTTGTCCGCGTGGCCGCTCGAACCGTAAAGGAACGCGATCTCCGCGCGAACGGCGATGGTCTCGCCGAAAAGCTTCACCCTCTCCGCGCCGTCGAGGATCATTCTTCCGAGCGTTCCGGGCGTCTGGAAGCCGACGAAAAGGATCGTCGATTCCGGCCGCCAGAGATTATGCTTGAGGTGATGGCGGATACGGCCCGCTTCGCACATGCCGCTTGCGGAAATGATGACCTTCGGCTCCGGATCCTCGTTGAGCGCCTTCGATTCCTCCGCGGAAACGCTGGGTTCGAGGCCTTCGAAATAGAGCGGGTTGATGCCGCGGCGGATAAGGTCGGCGGTCGCTTCATCGAAAAACGAAGGATCGGACTGCAGGAAGATGCTCGTAGCTTCCTCCGCGAGGGGGCTGTCGACAACAACGCGGAATCGGTCGTGGCCCTTGATGCGGCCGTCAAGCTTCGCAAGGCGGATCAGGTAAAGTATCTCCTGCGTCCTGCCGACGGCGAAGCTCGGGATGATGACGTTGCCGCCGCGGTCGAGCGTCCGCTGGATGACCTCCGCGAGCATCCCGACATAATCGCAGTCGACTTTTTCATGCAGGCGGTCGCCGTAGGTCGATTCGATCATGACGTAATCCGCCTCGTGGATCGGCGTCGGGTCCTTCAGGATCGGTTTTTCCCTGTTGCCGATGTCGCCGCTGAAAACGAATTTCTTCGTTTCGCCGCCCTCGGTTAGCCAGGTCTCGATCGCCGCGGAGCCGAGAAGATGTCCGTTATCGGTGAAGCTGATCTCCACTCCCTCGAGGATGCGGATGCGTTTGCCGCAGTCGACGGGGCGGAGCAGGCGGAGAAGCCCGAGAGCATCCTGCATTGTATAGACGGGTTCCGTGACCGGGTCGTCCGAACGCTTGCGCTTGCGGTTCTTCCATTCCGCGTCGCTTTCCTGGATCTCCGCGCAGTCGCGAAGCATGATATCCACAAGCCCGCAGCTCGCGCGGGTCGCATAGACCTTCCCGCGGAAGCCCTGCTTATAGAGCAGCGGCAGATTGCCGGAGTGGTCGATATGCGCGTGGGTCAGGAGCACCGCGTCGATCTCGCCCGCCGGAACAGGCAGGCTTTGATTGACGAAAACATCCTTGCCCTGCTCCATGCCGCAGTCGACGAGCAGTTTTTCGTTGTTGAGCTCGATCAGAGTCAGGCTGCCCGTAACTTCATGGGCTGCACCGAGAAACGTTATCTTCATTCGCTTTCACCTCCCCTTTATTATAGTGTTTTTCCTGCCGGACCGCAACCTTTCCCCGGGAAAAAAAGCGCCTTCATTTCCAAAAACGCCAAAAGACCGAAAGCCGCGGTAACCCGCGGCTTCCGGCCAAGAAAGGAACACTATGCAGTCTCTGACGGCAGAATCCTGCATATAGCTGCCCTTTTCGCGGCGGCAGCGACCGCTCCTATGAAACGGCACCGCAAAAGACTATTGCGCGGCATCCTCTGCGGTGCTATAATAATGTACAGTATAACGTAACGGGATAGTCAAGCCCTTTTTGAAAAAAAGTTTTGGCAAAAACTGTCCTAATCGGAAAAAACCGCCATTTTTTGCGATTTTTCAAGCAATCACGCAAAAATAACAGAAAGGCAGCGCCTGCGGAGGGGCATGAACAATGAAAACAAGGGAATTTGCGAACAGATGCGGCGTTGATAAGCGCACTCTTTTCTACTATGATGAGATCGGGCTGCTGCGCCCGGCGCGCGTGCTCGAAAACGGCTACCGGGAATATGACGATATTCAGATACCGCGAATGGGCATGATCCGCATGATGCAGGCGACGGGTCTGACCCTTCGCGAGATCGGCTCGATCCTCGGCACGGGCGATTCGCCTGTCGGCACGAAGGATCCCTCGATCGTAAAAAAAGCACTGGACGAAAGCTGTGAGCGTGCCGAGAAACTGATCCTCGAAATGAAAACCGGCCTTGCATACATCCGAAAAAAATATCTTATGCTGGAGGATTACAACAGGCATCACGGCGAATCGATTTTGGGCAGCTTTCCGCATTGCGGTAAAAGCTGCGCCGGCTGCCATGACGAGACCCATTCGCAGGCGACGGTCAATATCTTTACCAAGGAGATGCCGGAAATGTATATCCAAAAACGCCTCAGCGGTTACTTCGAGAATATGTCCGTCAATTATCTGACGAGCGGCTTGTTCCTTGGCGTCGCGGAGAACCTGACCACGTTAAAACCAGATTACTTCTTTAAAATAACCGAGCCGGAGCTTGCGGACGCCGTAGTTCCCGCCGGGCGCTATGCCTGCGCTTTCTATGAACGCGAGGTTGGTTCAAGCTTCGTGCTGCCGCTGCTTGTATCCGATTTTGAAAATCGGCTTAAGGCGGAGAAGTATACCTACGAAAAGACGCTCTATGCGCACGATCTGCCCGGCTGGTTCGTCGGAAAGCCGAACCAAATCATTTATTGCTTCACCGTCCCTTTGAAGGATTGACCTTTCTTCCGTTTTTTCATCCATGAATAAGCTCTTTGCCTATTTTAAGAATTACATACCGCAAACGGTGCTCGCGCCGCTCTTCAAATTCATGGAGGCGACGCTTGAACTGATCGTGCCGCTGATCATCGCCTCGATAATCGACGTCGGCATCGGCACCCGCGACACGGGCTTTATCCTCCGCCGCGGCGGGCTTCTCGTGCTCTTCGCCGCGGTCGGTCTCGGCCTTGCCGTCACGGCGCAGTATTTTTCCGCGAAGGCGGCGATCGGCGTCTGCACCGATATCCGCGCATCGCTGCTCGATAAGGTCCAGAGCTTTTCCTACGGCAGGCTCGATGGCATCGGTCCTTCAACGCTCGTGACGCGCATGACGAGCGACGTCAACACCCTCCAGACCGGAATCAACCTCACTCTGCGTCTGCTTCTCAGGTCCCCCTTCGTCGTTTTCGGCGCGATGGTCGTCGCCTTCACGATCGACGCGAAATGCGCCCTGATCTTCGCCGCGGTCATCGCCGTGCTGCTCGTGATCGTTTTCGCGATCCTTCTTTCCGCGATCCCGAAGCACGGAAGCGTTCAGAAAGCGCTCGACGGCATCACCTCCTCCGCGCGCGAAAACCTCACCGGCGTTCGCGTCATCCGCGCCTTCCTTAGGGAAGAGGCGGAGACGAAGGAATTCAAAAAACGCAGCGCTCGACTTGAAAAACTTCAGCTCGCCGTCGGTCGCGTCTCCGGCCTTCTGAACCCCGCGACGCTCGTTGCCGTCAACGCTGCCGTGATCGTTCTTCTTTGGACGGGCGCCATCCGCGTCGATTCGGGAACGCTCTCGCAGGGCCAGGTCGTCGCGCTCTATAACCTTCTTTCGCAGATCCTTGTGGAGCTTGTGAAGATGGCGAACCTCGTTATCAACATCGCAAAAGCCGCGGCCTGTGGGAAACGCATCTCCGCCGTTCTTTCGGCCGAAAGCGGCGGACCGGACGGCAGACTGCTGCCCGATGAAGACGCCCCTCTCGGCAGGATCGAATTCAAAAACGTCGGCTTCACCTACGAAAACGCGGGTGCGCCGAGCCTCAGCGCGATCAGTTTCACCGCCGAAAGCGGGCAGACCGTCGGCATTATCGGCGGCACCGGCTCCGGCAAGAGCACGCTCGTGAACCTCATCGCGGGCTTCTACCGCCCGACAGAAGGCGAAGCGCGCTTTGACGGCGTCCCGCTCGCGGATTTTAAGCCCGTTTCGCTCCGAAACCGCATTTCCGTCGTTCCGCAGAGGGCAGTCCTCCTCGCGGGAAGCATACGCTCCAATCTTCTGATGGGCGATCCCGGCGCCGACGAAGCGAAGATGGAAAAAGCCCTCGCCGACGCGCAGGCCCTCGATTTCGTCCGCGAAAAGGAGGGCGGTCTCGACGCTCCGGTCTTGAAGGGCAGCAGCAATTTCTCCGGCGGTCAGAAGCAGCGCCTCTGCATCGCCCGCGCACTGATGAAGCCTTCGGAAGTGCTGATCCTCGACGACAGCACCTCCGCCCTCGATTACGCGACGGACGCACGCCTGCGCGCCGCGCTTGCGGAACGCTCCGCCGGCAGGAAGCAGACGACCTTGATCGTTTCGCAGCGCGCCGCCTCGATCCTCGGCGCGGATCTGATCATCGTTCTCGATGAAGGCCGCCAGATCGGGCTCGGCACCCACGCGGAGCTGCTCGAAAGCTGCCCCGTCTACCGCGAGATCTATGAAACGCAGTTCCCGCCCAAGGAATGCGGAGGGGAGGCGAGCGCATGAAGAAACAAACCGTTTCCCCAAAAAAGCCCGTCGAGAAGGCAAAAAACAGCCGTGCCGCCGTCCGCACCCTACTCATACGGCTGAAGAGCCGCCGTCTCTTTGCCGTGCTCTCGCTCCTGCTCGCCCTCGTTTCCGTCGCGCTGACGCTTCTGATCCCCGTGCTCGTCGGCCGCGGCATCGACTGCATAAAGGAAGCCGGCAAGGTGGATTTTGCTTCGCTCCGGCCGTACCTCATCGGCATCGGCGTCAGCGCTGCCGCCGCGGCGCTCGCGAATTACCTGATGACCCTTGTCAATAACCGCCTAACCTACGGCGTCGTGCGCGATATCCGGCAGGAAGCCTTCTCGCATATCCAGAGAATGCCGCTCTCCGCGCTCGATCCCCGTCCCGTCGGTGAGACCGTGAGCCGCCTCATCGCGGACGCCGACCAGCTTGCGGACGGACTGCTTTTGGGTTTTTCCCAGCTTTTCACCGGCGTGATCACGATCCTCGGAACGCTTGTCTTCATGCTGAGCATCAATCCGCTGATCGCGCTTGCTGTCGTCGTGCTTTCGCCGCTCTCGCTGCTCATGGCGAGCTTTATCGCGAAGCGCACATATAAAAACTTCCATCTTCAGGCGGAGACACGCGGCGAAGCGACGGCGCTTGCGGATGAATTCATTGGCGAGCAGAAGCTCATCCGGGCATTCTCCTATGAAAAAAACGCGAAGGAACGCTTCCGCAGCGTCAACGAACGCCTGCGCGCTCATTCCGTCCGCGCGACATTTCTATCTTCCCTCACGAACCCGACGACGCGCTTCGTGAATTCGATCATCTACGCCGGCGTCGCGGTCCTCGGCGCGATCAGCGTCATCGGCGGCGGGCTGACCGTCGGCGGGCTTTCCGCGTTCCTCAGCTACGCCAACCAGTACACGAAGCCCTTCAACGAGATCTCCGGCGTGATTGCGGAGCTGCAGGGCGCCATTGCCTGCGCAGAAAGGCTTTTCGAGCTCATCGATTCGCCCGAGCAGACGCCCGATCCCGCTCTTCCCGCGGAACCGGAGGGAGGCGAGCTTTCGGTCGAATTCGAGAACGTCGATTTTTCCTATACGAAGGACCGCGAGCTGATCCGCGATTTCTCTTTGAAAGTCAAAAACGGCAGCCGCGTCGCGATCGTCGGCCCGACCGGTTGCGGCAAAACGACGCTGATCAACCTCATCATGCGCTTCTATGACCAGGACGGGGGCAGGATCCTGCTCGGCGGCGCCGACACCCGCAAAATGAGCCGTGCGGCGCTGCGGACCCTCTTCGGGATGGTGCTCCAGGAAACATGGCTCGCGGGCGGCACCGTGCGTGAAAACATCGCGATGGGCAGGCCGGACGCATCCGACGGAGAGATAATTGCCGCAGCGAAGGCCGCCCACGCGGACGGCTTCATCCGCCGCCTGCCGAACGGCTATGATACCGTTATCGGCGAATCCGGCGGCACGCTATCGCAGGGTCAGAAGCAGCTTCTCTGCATCGCCCGCGTGATGCTGCTGCAGCCTCCCGCGCTGATTTTGGACGAAGCTACTTCCTCCATCGACACGCGCACGGAGATCCTCGTTCAGGACGCCTTCGCGAAGCTCATGCGCGGGCGGACCTGCTTCGTCGTTGCTCACCGGCTCTCCACGATCCGCGACGCGGATGTGATCCTCGTCATGCGGGACGGGCATATCATCGAACAGGGCACGCAC
>JAEEYN010000144.1 GCA_016288175.1 Bacillota bacterium
ACCGACTGCTAGATGCGATAGTCCAATAGCTCGTTGACCGACTGCGGGCTGCGATACGGCGTCTTTTTTTCCTCTTCATTATGGTGCAGAATGGAACCCACCGCGCGCTCGACCATCAGAAGCTCGGTCACGTCATAGTTGATCGAAAAGATCCCCTCCGGCTTGCCGTTCTCGTCGCGGAGATAGACCGTGGAGCATTTCAGGATGCGTCCGTCATGCGTGCGCATGAGATACCCCGCCTGATCCTCAAGCGCATTCGGGTCCTCCGCCTTCAGCGCCTCGAGCACGACGCGGCTCGGCCCGTCGCCGACCTTGCGGTGCGTGACGTGGCCGTTTTCGATCAGCGCGACCGTGTGCTCGTAGTCGCCGCTTAAAAGATCGTGTACCGCGACTTCGCAGTTTGAACCGAACTGCTCGGCAATTGCTCGCGAAAGGCGTTTCAAAAAATCCAGATCCATGCGTCTTTTCTCCGATTTCCTGCGTTTTGTCAGTTTACAGTATAAACAATTTTCGCCTGCCGCACAAGAGGATTTCAAACTTTGATTTAGATTTGCAAAAAGATTTTTCGCGCCGCGGGTTTTTGCTTGCAATGCGGCGCGGAATGCGGTACAATACTTTAGAACAAACGAAAGGAGAACCGCAATGGAAGACGAAAGAGATCTTGTCACCTTTACCGATGAGGAAGGCAACGAGTTTGACCTTGAGGTCATTGATTATTTTGAGCATAACGGCAAGGAGTACGCGGTACTCGTGGACGCCGAGCTGCCCGAAGAGCCCGAGGAGGACTTTGAGGTCTGCATCATGGAGATCGTCGTGAACGAAGAAGAGGACATGGAAGAGTTCGTGCCCGTGCCCGACGACCTTCTGAACGAGCTGTTTGCGATCGCCGAAAAGCGCATGGAGTGCTGGGACTGCGACGCGGACGACTGCGAAGGCTGCGACAAGCTGGAGGACTGAACAACGCATGAAAAGAGCTTCCCGAACGTGGGAAGCTCTTTCTTCATTCAAATGGCTTTTCCGAAATTCATGATCGGCGGTCCGTTCGGATCAGTTCTTTAACTGGGACAGCAGCGCTTCATAGATCGCCTCGAGCATTTTGGTCTGAAATGCTTCGTTCTCCAGATTTGCGCGATCGCTCTTGTTTTTCCAATTGCCCATGATCAGCTTTACACATGGGCATCCGCATCTGGACGCAACCTCGTCGCTGACCTTATCGAAGCCCTCGCCCTTTCCGCTCTGGATTTTCATGCCGGTCTCTTCCGAATAGGCTTTGATCATGATCCGGGCAAAGCTTTCATTCTGCTTCGTGCCCTGTACGAAGCAGCCCGATGCTGATCCACTGACTTCGTTACACATCAGACGGATCGCTGCGTCGCACTTCGCGTCCTTGATGATCTTTGCGCGCTTGGAGTTTCCGACCTCTTTCTTATTGTCTTCACGGGTAATGACGACCTTCGCGCCTCTGGATTCGAGGTACTCCTTGAGCTGCTTTGCGAATTCCAGATTGTATGCGGCTTCGTCCCTATAATTCGATCCCCCGTCACGCGTGGGGTCGATGCCGATCGTAAAGCCCGCAAGGGTCGTTTCCGGCTCGACCGGCTCAACAGGTGCCGGTGTTTCGGGTTCGACAGGTATTGTAGTTTCCTTCTCCGGCTCAGGCGTTCCGGTTTGTAAAAGCTCGACCGGCGTTGCCTTTGGCTTCTGCGGCGTTATTTCTGTATAGCGTTCGGTCGGCGCTGCTGTCGTACGCTTGCTCCCGTCCCCGCTGTATTGTTGCCTTGCCGTTTTCCGAGCCAACAGCACCGCTGCTATCACAATGATCAGCAGCGCAACGATGACGGAGAGAATCACGATCCGCTTCTGTTGCTTTTTCAGTTGTTTCCTCTGCTGTTCTTCCTCCGCCTTGTATTGCTCCGGCGTCACCCCTTTGGGCAGAGGCTCCCATTTTTCGCCCTTTTCCTTCCATTCCGTGTTGTCCGAAAAAACGACGCGGCTCACCGAAACCGACATACCGCGGGCGGAGGCGTCCGGCAACATGACTGCCGTATTTTGACCGAAGTTCTCTCCGCGTTTGACAGACAAATCCAGGTATTCCTGCGTCACCGCCGTTCCAAGCGGTTTTTCCGCAGCATCCAAGGGTTTGATCGACACCGTAACCGCTTTGATGGGTTTATTGACCAAGCTTTGCAGTTTGATTTGCGCGAGGATCGCACCCGTCTCGTTGTCTTTCAGAAGATTCCCCGCAACAATCAGAACCGGCGCGTCGGACGCATACAGATTCTGCGGCAGGGAATTCAGGATCGAATATCGTTCTGCCATGATGATCTCCTCACAGATCCGGAAGCTCGTCGGAAACGACCGTCCTCTGTCTCTTCCTTTCCGTTTCGACGGTCGGCAGCGCGATCACCATCAGCATCCCCACGATGCCGAAAAAGAACGTCCACCAGAAATATTTCTTTTGATCGTGTCCCTTTTGAACGGCGATCGAATAGAACTCATATGAAATCTTGTACCAAAGCCAGATCATAAGAGCGATCAATGCGCCTCCCGCGATGATCCCTGCGACAAGTACAAAAACAAACATACTGCTGTCCATTATTCCCCTCCGATGATGAAATGATCGTATTGATTGTACCGTTTTTGCCGGTTGATGTCAATCACGCAAAAAAGCTTCCCGAGAGTAGGAAGCTCTGTTTATCATGTATTATCTGAAGGCCCGTATCTTTGCTGTCCGGTTATACGTTTTCAAACTCCTCTTCATCGCGGGACAGCGGCTGGCCTGCCATTTCATAAAGAGCAGACTCTATAGAATCAAATATGGAATATAGACACATCCCCCATTGACTGACCCTTATCGTATGCGTTGCGTTGGAGATAGCATTCCTCATTCTCCCCGCAGCTGCTCGCACAGTGCCTCGAAGGAGAAGCGCGCGTTCACAGAGGCAAACTCAAATTCCTGCACGTCGCCCGGATCGCCGGTCCAGTAGAGATAGAGCCACGGGCCGGAATCGCCGGATTCCAGATGCTCCTGCCGCGCGATCACCGTGCCGCCCGCCACACAGTCGAGGAAGGCCTGCCACTGTTCCTTGTTGAGCGGTATCGTTTCGGAGACCGTTGCGTCCGATTCCGTAAGCGGCAGATGATCGCCCTCGCGCGTTTCATGGAAGAACTTGTATTCCCCGTCCTCGACGAAGAAGCGATAGCGCTGATAATGCGGCGGAAAGGTCGTCGCGGAGATCGTGTAATAAAAGTCCGTGACGCTGTCGAAGGGG
>JAEEYN010000145.1 GCA_016288175.1 Bacillota bacterium
AATGCTTGAAGACCTTGAACGGAACGGTCTCGTTGAGGACGGAAACGTTGAAAACGCCGGTCCTGCGGATCATTTCCTCGGTGTAATTCGCCTTGTTGACGGCGATCGTGATGCGCTTCGGGTTGTCGGTCAGCTGAACGGCGGTGTTGATGATGCAGCCGTTGTCCTTGCTGCCTTCGCGGGCGGTGAGAACATACAGGCCGTACGAGAGCTTGAACATCGCGCTGTTGTCGATCGCAGCGTTCGCCGCCGGCATTTCGGCTTCGGGCTCCTTCATGGAATCCGCGATCGCGTCCGCCAAACCTTTGATGGCTTCAAGCTGGGGCTCGTGCACCGCGGACTTGAGATCGACGGTGTTCTCGAGGAAGGTCATGTTCTTCATCGGCTCGAGGATCGCCTTCATCAGCTTTCCGCTCGTTGCCGCCCAGGAACCGTTCTGGATGAAAGCGACGGTGCGGCTGCCGATATTATGCGCCGCAAGGTCATGGAGCAGCTCCTCCATGCGGACGAAGATGCCGGCGTTATAGGTCGTCGAGGCGAAAACGAGGTGGCTCATCCGGAAGCAGGCGGCGATGACGTCCGCGGCGGGGGTTACGGAAACGTCGAAGACACGGACCTTTACCCCGCGCTGACGCAGTTCGCCCGCGAGGATATCCGCGGCGTTCGCTGTGTTGCCGTAAACGGAGGCATAGGCGAGCATAACGCCCTTCTCCTCCGGAGTGTAGGTGCTCCAGAGCATGTATTTATCGAGGAATTCGTTGAATTTGCTGCGCCAGACGAAGCCGTGGAGCGGGCAGACCGTCGCGATCTCGACCTTCGCGGCCTTCTTGAGAAGCGCCTGCACCTGCGTTCCGTATTTGCCGACGATGTTGGTATAATAGCGGCGGGCTTCGTCCATATAATCGCGTTCGAAATCTACCTCGTCCGCGAAGATCGCGCCGTCGAGCGCGCCGAAGGTGCCGAAAGCGTCCGCGGAGAAGAGGATCCTGTCCGTCTTGTCATAGGTCACCATGACTTCCGGCCAATGCACCATCTGCGCGGCGAGGAAGGTCAGCTCATGCCTGCCGCTCGTGAGAGTATCGCCCTCCTTGATGTTCCAGATATGGTTTTTGATGTCCGCGCCGAAGAAATTTTTGATCATGTTTCCGGCCATCGCGGAGCAGACGACAACGGTTTCGGGATGGCGGCGGAGCAGCTCGCCGAGGGTCGCGGAATGGTCGGGCTCCATGTGCTGAACGACGACGTAGTTGAGCTCGCGTCCGGCGAGAACATGCTCGAGATTCTCGAAGAAAACGCCGGAAACGGCTGCGTCGACAGTGTCGAAAAGCACGGTCATTTCGTCCATAAGCAGGTAGGAGTTATAGCTGACGCCGTGGGGAACTTCGTAAACGCCCTCGAAAAGGGCGAGACGGCGGTCGTTCGCGCCGACCCAGTAAAGGTCGTCGGTGATTTTGCGGGTGCAGTACATTGGGAACCTCCGGGATGTATTAGTTAATAGTGAATAATGAATAGTGAATAGTGGAGGAAGATTTTGCAAGGCAAAACCTTTGGTTTTATTCAAGGGGCGGGATCTCGGCAGTGCCGTTCTGCCCTTTGGTTTTTGCGGTGTTGACAGTGGATACAAGAAGCCTTTTGATTTCAAGGCAGGAGTTAAGAAGATCGTTTCCGGGTTGTTTAGATAAATAGCCGGACAAAATCAACAGATTCAGCCAGTACTCGGTTTCGGCGGTTTCCTTCAGCGCAATTTGCATTTTATTGATGAAATCTGCGCGGCTGCTTCCGTAATCGGCTTCGTTTATGTTTGCGCCGATGCTTGTTCCGCTGCGCACGATTTGCTTCGAGATCACAAATTCCTTTTTATCGACCGTGAGATGCCGGTACAGTTTGATGATCCTGACTGCAAAATGCAGTGATTTCTCGCTGAGAATACCCATGCTTCCACCCTGCTCTGAAAAAGTGAATTCAATCGCTTCGCCGTTCCGTCGGCGAAGCTTCCTTCACTATTCACCATTCATTATTCACTATTCATTATTCACTATTCATTATTCACTATTATGTTTATTATTCCGCATGGAACAGTTTCACGCGGTCCTCGTCCACCTTGTCGATCTTCGCGATATAGGTCGCGATATCCTTCGGGTTCGGAACGCGCTCGATGCGGTGGCCGTCCGGGAAAACGCGCTTCGTCATCGCGCCGGCGCCGTGCGCCAGGATGCTGAGGCAGTCCTCCATCATGTCGATATTGTAGAGGCAGATCTTGTCCGGCTTCGAATAGCCGACGTTTTCCATATTGCCCGCCATGTACTTCTGGCGGTACATATAGTAAGGCGCCATGCCCATATCCTCCGCCGCCTTCGCGCCGATCGCGATCATCTTTTCGACCTCCGCAACGGGCGGGAGCTGATAGCGCGGAAGCTGTTCGTGCAGGCGGGAGGAGCGCTTGATGGCGAGGGTGTGGACAGTCAGACAGTCCGGGCCGAGCTTTTCGACAGCCTCGACGGTGCGCCGCATATCCTCCGCAGTTTCGCCGGGAAGGCCGGCGATGAGGTCCATATTGATCGAATCGAAGCCGATCTCGCGCGCCTTAAGGAAGCAAAGCTCGATATCCCGGGCGGTGTGATCCCTTCCGACGGCGATCAAAGTGCGGTCGTTCATCGTCTGCGGGTTGACGGAGATCCTCGTCACGCCGCTGTTTTTCATTATGTTGAGCTTGCCCTCGGTGATCGTATCGGGCCTGCCCGCTTCAACGGTGAATTCCATGCCCTCGCCGAAGCCGTAGGTGCTTGCGGCAAAGCCGAGAAGATCCGCAAGCTCCTCCTCGGTCAGGATCGTCGGAGTGCCGCCGCCGACATAGCAGGCGCGGACATTGAGCCCGAGTTCCCGCACAAGGGCTGCGCCTTTCCGGATATCCTTCTTCAGCGCGGCAAGATAGCCCGCCATATCGGTGCGGCGGGTGCGCAGCTCCGAAGCGAAGGAGCAGTACAGACAGCGGGTCCTGCAGAACGGGATCCCGATATAGATATCGATATTTCCGGAGTCCGCGGGCGTGAGGATCGGGCGCTGAACGCCGACGATGCGCTCCGCGAGGGCGAGTTTTTCCTCCGAAACATCGAATTCGTTCGCCATAAGGCTGAGCGCGCCGTTCTTGCCGTAGCTGTCCTCAAGATCCCGAAGAAGGCGCGTCGGGCGGATGCCGGTCAGCGAGCCCCAGGGCAGGGGCGTCATCGGGTACGCCATGCGCAGCGTGCGGAAAGCGGCGATCTTCGCGCAGCGCTTCTGGTAGCGCTTTTCGCGGAGGTATTCATCCTCGCCGAAGCCGACGATCGGGAAGCTCCCGCCGAGGGGATCCTGCTCGGAATAGGAATAATACTGAACGTCCGAAAACGAATTCTTATAGGTGTACGAATGCGTTTGTCCGCCCTGAACAAAATCCGCGGCGGCGCAGTGGACCGAGCCTTCGCGCCAGACCATGACCCTCAGCGCATCGGCGCTTTGAACGGACATCGGATCGGTCTCGCGGGCAAAGGCGCCGGGAGCATCGCTGAGCTCCACGGTCGCCGTCGGAACGAAGAGCCGGATGACCTCGCAAAGATCGTTATAAAAATCTTCTCTGTTTGTATAAAGCCTCATTCTTTCACCCCCGTAAAGGGACACGGGCAGGATCAGTACATTCCGCCCTTTTTCATATAGGGATTATGCTGCCGCTCGAATTCGAGCGCGGTCTTCTCCCCGTGGCCGGGGAGCACGCTGTAATCGCCGTGAAGAGGGAAAAGCCGGTAGGCTATGGATTCATAAAGCTGTTCGTCGTCCCCGCCCGAAAGGTCGGTGCGGCCGACGCTGAGGCGGAAAAGGGTGTCGCCGCTGAAAATGACGCGCTCCGATTCGAGAAGGAAGCATACTCCGCCGGGGGTATGCCCGGGCGTGTGGATGACGCGGAATTCCATCCTCGCGGCGGTGACAACGTCGTTGTCATGAAGAAGCTGATCGACTTCGAAGCGCTTGACGAGCGCGCCCGCCATAAAGGCAAGGCTGCCGCCGCCGGAAACGGACGCCGCGTCGTCCTCGTGGATGTGGACGCGCGAGTTCTGCTTCGATTTGATTTCCGCAACGCCCATGATGTGGTCAAAATGCCCGTGGGTCAGAAGGATATCGGTGCAGTGCAGACCGTATTCCTCGAGGACCCCGAGGACCTTCCTCGAGCTTGCGGGATCGATGACGACGCAGCTCTTCACTTCTTCGGAAGAAGCGTCGTCGAAAAGGATGTATGTGTTTGTTGAAAGCGGCCCGGTGGGGACGCAGATGATCTTCATAACTTAAGCCTCAAACCCGGCTCAGAGCAGCCGGCTGCTGTCGAGAAGGATCGTGACGGGGCCGTCGTTGACGAGAGCGACCTTCATGTCCGCTCCGAAAATTCCCGTTTCGGTCGGGATAAGCGCACGGAAAGCGGAGATCAGCTCTTCATAGAGCGGGATCGCGGTCTCCGGCCGCGCGGCGCCGATAAAGCTCGGACGGTTGCCCTTGCGCGCGTCGCCGAGGAGGGTGAATTGGGAAACGAGGAGCACCGAGTAGCCGTTGTCGACCGCGGAGCGGTTCATTTTGCCCTCGTCATCCTCGAAAATGCGCAGCTGAGCGCATTTATTTGCGATGTAGTCGACGTCCGCGCTGCCGTCGGTCGGTTCGATGCCGACGAGCACGAGCAGGCCGCGGCCGATCGCGCCGACGGTTTCGCCGCCGACTTCAACGCTTGCATTCAGGACCCTTTGAACGACGGCTCTCATTGGTTCATGACCCTCGAGACCTCGCTCACGCCGCCGATCTTCAGCATGCTCTTCGTGATCGTTTCAAGATGCGTCGCGTTCTGAACATCGAAGGACATCGAAACATCCACGCCGGCGCCGTCGTCGCTCATTTTCGCGTTGATGCGGCGCAGGTTGATGTGCATGTTAGCGAGCAGCTGCGAGATATCCATAAGAAGCCCCGGCCTTTCCTTCGCGAGGATATGGATCGTGACGGGGAATTTCGCGCTCTCCTCATCCGCCCAGGTGACGCCGATGATCCTTTCGGCGTCCGCAAGCAGCGATGCGGCGTTCGGGCAGTTTTCGCTGTGGATCGAAACGCCGCGGCCGCGGGTGATATAGCCGAAGATCTTGTCGCCGGGGAGGGGGGAGCAGCACTGCGCGAAGCGCACGACCATATTCGCCTCGCCCTTGACGATGACGGCGCGGCCTTCGGCGTCGAAGCTCTTGAGCGGCTGCTGTTCGTTTTCACTGAGCTTCTGCGCAAGCTCCGCTTCCTTGCGGGCCTTGCGGTGCGCTTCCATGAGTTTGTTGAGGACCTGGCCGGTGGTGAGCCCGCCGTAGCCGATGGCGGCATAAACGTCGTCGATATCGTTCATGTTAAGGCGCTGGAGCACCTGCTGAACGTAATCGGGCTTCGTGATCTCGGAGAATTTCTGCCCCTGCCGCCGCGCGGCTTCGGAAAGCATATCGCGGCCCCTTGTGATATTTTCTTCCCTGTTGGCCTTTTTGAACCATTGTTTGATCTTGTTCTTGGCCTGGGAGGTTTTGACGAAATTCAGCCAGTCCCGGTTCGGCGCGGCCTGCGGGCTGGTCGTGATCTCCACAACGTCATGCGTGCGGAGCTTGTAATCGAGCTTGACGGGGATGCCGTTGACCTTCGCGTGCTGGGTGTGGTCGCCGACGTTGGAATGGATGCGGTAGGCGAAGTCGACGGGCGTCGAACCGGCGGGAAGGTCGATGATCTCCCCGTTCGGCGTCAGAACGAAAACATAATCGGTGAAGAAATCGTGGCGGACATTGTCCACATATTCCTTCGAGGAGCTTGCGTCGGATTCGTAATCGACAAGCTGGTGCAGCCATTCGAGCTTCTTGTCGAGGTCGTCCTGCTGGCTGCGGCCCTCCTTATACATCCAGTGCGCCGCGATGCCGAATTCCGCGGTGCGGTGCATCTCCCAGGTGCGGATCTGGACCTCGAACGGCATGCCCATGTCGCTGAAAAGCGTCGTATGCAGCGAACGGTACATATTGGTCTTCGGCATCGCGATATAGTCCTTGAACCTCCCCGGGAAGGGGCGCCAGATCGAATGGATGATGCCGAGCGCGCCGTAGCAGTCCTTGACGGTGTCGACAATGACGCGCAGCGCGACAAGGTCGTAGATCTCGTTCAGCGTGACCTTTTTATTGTTCAGCTTGCGGTAGATGCTGTAAAGATGCTTTGGTCTGCCGTTGATCTCCGCTTTGATGCCGGCTTCTCTGAGAGCCGTCTCGATCTTCCTTGCCGCCGTCTTGAGGAGGCTCATGCGCTCCTCCTGCTTCGGCTCGATCAGGGATTTGAGCTTGCGGCATTCCTCGGGCATCAGGTAACTGAAGGCTAGGTCCTCGAGCTCGACTTTGACGGCGCCCATACCGAAGCGGTCCGCGAGAGGCGCGTAAACGTCCATCGTCTCCTTCGCCTTGCGGATCTGCTTTTCGCGGCTGCAGTAGCCGAGGGTCCGCATATTGTGGAGCCTGTCGGCAAGCTTGATGATAACGACGCGGACGTCGTTCGCGATCGCGAGGAACATCTTGCGGAGGTTCTCCGCCTGGCGATCCTCCCTCGAAAGCATCTGCGTAAGGTTGGTGTTGGTCAGCTTCGTAACGCCGTCGACCATCTTCGCGATGTCCTTGCCGAACATGGACGCGATCTGGTCGATGCTGACGTCCATGCCGTCCTCGACGGTGTCGTGAAGAAGCCCGGCGATGACGGTATCCGCATCCATCTCCATCTCAACGAGGATCATGGCAACGGCTTCGGGGTGAACATAATAAGGCTCAAGCGATTCGCGCTTCTGGCCGGCATGGATCTCCCGCGCGAAGTCGATGGCTTTTTTCAGTAATTCAATTTTATCGGGCGAAAACTTCTTTTCGCAGACGGCAAGCAGTCTGTCCATAATCCCAAATACCCAATAACTGATAAAATTGAAAATGCCAATAAATAAACGGATTATTTATCGGCATCGGCCGTATCTCAGTATTTGATGGCGGCAAATACGGGGCAGGTATCGAGCCTTTCGCGGCCGTTGAGGTCGGAAAGCTCGATCGCGAAAGCGGCGCAGACGACGGTCGCGCCCATCTCGCGCACGAGTTCCGCGGCAGCCCTTGCGGTCCCGCCGGTCGCGAGCAGGTCGTCGACGATCGCAACGCGCTGACCGGGCCGGATGGCGTCCTTATGGATCTCGAGGCAGTCGGTGCCGTATTCGAGACCGTATTCGATCTTGTTGACTTCGCAAGGGAGCTTGCCGGGCTTTCTCGCGAGCACGAAACCGGCGTGCAGCGCGTAGGCGACGGCGGAGCCGATGACGAAGCCCCTGGCTTCGGGCCCGATGACGATATCGACGTCGAGGGGACGCAGCGCATCCGCGATCGTCGAGATCAGCGATTCATAGGCTTCCGGGTTCTTGACAAGCGTCGTGATATCGCGGAAAAGTATGCCCTCGCTCGGAAAATCCGGGATGGTGCGGATAGTTTCTTTAAGTTGCTGTTCGTTCATCATATGAGTATTCACCTCCGTGAAGGATTGATCAGTTTTGAGCGCATGTCGAGCACGGCGGAGAAGAGCCTGCTCTCGGTGAGCTTTGTCGGGCGTATGGTCCCGATGCTGACGGAACCGCGCTCGTTGAAGCCGATGAAGCCGACTTCCATGAAAACGCGCAGGGCGAAGCGGGCGCAGTATTTCGCCGTCCTGCCGCGCTCCGCAACGCGGACGGTCAGCTCCTCGAAGGAAATATCGCCGGCGGAAAGCAGCTGCATCGTCTGGTGATAGCAGTCGCCCATGAAATCGCGGTCGCAGCTGAAGCGAAGAGCGACCTCGGAAAAATCCCTTGCGCCGCCGAAGATCCCGACGGTGCGGAGCCTGCGGAATTCGGCTCCGGGAAGCGCGGCCTTGATGGCGGCGATGCTGCCGGGGAAGGGCGGTTCGTCGCAGAAGACGATGAGCCTATAGCCCGCGGGGGGCAGGGTGCCGAGCTTCGGCGCGATCAGAAGGGAATTATCGCAGACAGGGCTGTCGGCGGCGCAGCCGAAGCAGATGCTGACGTTCAGCCTGCTCGAAGTGATGTCCGCGACGGCCCTCTTTGCGCCTTCCGGCGAGAAGGCGAGGGCGAGGATGCCGGAGATCCGGCTCGAGAATATCTCCGCGAGGGAGGAATCGGCAAAGGGGATGCTTTCGTCTTCGGAAGGCTCGGCGGTCTGGCCGGAATTTTCAACGAGAGCGTCGCAGAAATTCCACATCCCGTTTTCGATGAAGGCATCCGCGTCGGTGGGATATTCCGCCTGCGCCCACTTGATGCGCAGCTGGATGCCCTCGTTCCCGCACCATTTGTTGATGGTCGGCGTGTACAGCACGTCCACTTTTTCGGCGCTGAGAAGGGATTTGAAATACGGCCCGGAGCAGAACCAGACGGCTTCCAGGCAGCTTTGGCCG
>JAEEYN010000020.1 GCA_016288175.1 Bacillota bacterium
AATGCACCCCTCCAGTAAAATGCACCCCGCCCTGCACCCCGGGGTGCATTTGTATCAAAATTAGAGTTATTTGCCACGTCGTCGCAAGCTTTATATCGCTTGCGGCGACTTTTTTGTTTCAAAAAAGTCCCCTCGCGCTCATGTCGCTGCTCCTCCTCTCCGCAAAAGGTCACGCTCGGCTCACCTGTTCGCTTACAAGCGCGCTCTCGACGGTTCGCTGTCGCTACCAACCTTTTGCGGTTTACGCTTCGCGTATTTTATTCAGACGGATTCATTCCGTCTGTTTTTATTTGGTTTTGGTTGGACGAACTCCGGCTTCTTGAACCCTAAGAGGGGGCGAATGACGGTTGCCGAAGGCAATTTTGACCATCCGGTGAATGGTCAAAAAGGTGTGAGCCGGGCGGCCCGGCGCGAGCAAAGCGAGCGGCAGTCCGCCCCGAGGCCGGAAGCTCGGGCCTTCGTCATGTCTCAGATTGCAGGTACACTTTCTTTTTGCTATAATATGAACTGCCGGATCGACACCCGTGAACGGCGATCCCGTTCGGAACGGAGGAGAGAATGAAGAAAAGGATCATAATAACCGTCTGCATCGTGCTGGCTGCGGTTTTGGGCGCTTCGCTGTATTTCGGCATCTCAAGCTGCGTTAAAAGCAGGAAGGAAGCCGAGGAGAGGGAAAAGCTCGTGCGGGAATACATTGAAAACAAAAAGACGATCTACGCGGAAGAGAACGCCGCCGGGGGCGATTTCGAAGTCATCTTCCTCGGCGACAGCCTGACCGACGGCTGCGACATAGCGAAATATTACGGCGAGTACCGCGCTTCGAACCGCGGTATCGGAGGCGATACGACTTCCGGCCTGATCGAAAGGCTGCAGGTCTCCGCCTACGACGCGCATCCCCAAGTCATCGTGCTGTTGATCGGCGGCAACGATATCCTCGGCGGGAAAAGCGTCGACAGCGTCTGCGAAAACTACAGAACGATAATTACCGGCATCCGGCAGCACCTGCCCGATACCGAAATCGTCTGGTGCTCGCTTTCCGCTTTGGGAAAAGATTGGGCGAAGCACAACGAAACCTGCATCCGCTGCAACGAAAGGATCCGGCAGCTCGCCGAAGAATACGGCTGCACTTTCGTCGATATCTTCACCCCTCTCTGCGATCCCGAAACAAACGAGATCTTCGGGGAATACACCGTTGAGGGCGTGCATTTCACCGACGCGGGCTACGTCGTCGTTTCTTCCGCGGTCAAGGAAGCCCTGCGCGGCATCCTCGGACACTGACGGACGGCAGAGACCCGGCGGCTTCCGCGCGGTTTTTATGAAAATCATACCAACGGTATAAAAAATAAAATCTTATCAGTATGAACGGTGGGTGTACGTGCCCGCCGTTTTTGTTTATAATGCAAACATGATCGGGAAACTGAAGCTCAACCGGGCGATTCAACCGCAGGTGGGGAGGAAAATCGCGGAACTCAACCGATAGGGTAGAGCGATTTTCGGAAAATCAACCGACGGTCGATGGTAAACGCGGGAAGAGCAAACTATAATACAGCCATCGGAAACGGGGCGGGATCCGCGGGAAGCGGACGAAGCGCCGCCGAAGAAAGCAGAAGGGTCATAGAAATGGAAAAAACGAATTCGATGTCAAAGCAGCAGGCGGCCGAATTGAAAAAAGAAGCAAAAGCGCTGCGCCGCCCGTTCGTCAGGGAGCTTTTCCGCAAAAACAAGTTAAACCTCGCGATGACCGTGATAGCGGCGCTTATCGCCGCGGCATCGAACCTTGTGATATCATGGTTGATCAAGGAGGTCTCGGACACCATCTCCGGCGACTGCAAATACAGCTTCGCAGCGCTGCTTCTGATCATGGGCGGCGCGGTCGTGATGCTGCTCGTCTGCTGGGTACTCGACCGCATCTTCCTCTCCGAATTCCGCTCGAAGGCGATGAAGCAATATCGGGAGTACGCGATGAGCAGGCTCCTTGAAAAGGGCATTCAGGCGTTCTCCGGCGAGAACAGCTCGCTCTATATCTCCGCGCTTTCCAACGATGCGAACACGATCGAAACGGATTTCATCGGGAGGCTGCAGATCACGATACAGGTCGCCGTTACCTTCGTCGGCGCGCTCGGACTGATGCTCTGGTACAGCCCGCTGCTGACGCTGGTCGCGATCGGTTTCTCGCTCCTTCCCGTCATCGTATCAATAGTCCTCGGAAACAAGGCCGCGGCGGCGGAGAAGGAAGTTTCCGATAAAAAGGAAGGCTATACCGGAATGCTCAAGGACACGCTCATGGGCTTTGCTGTCATAAAGAGCTTTAAAGCGGAAAAGAGCATCGGCCGCATCCACAGAAAGAGCAACGAGAGCGTTGCGGCCTCGACAAAAAAGCGTATCAACGTCAATTTGCACGTCGATTACGCCTCCGCTCTTGCGGGCGGGATCCTGCAGTTCGGCGTATTCTTCATCGCCGCCGCGCTCGCTCTTTCCGGGAAAAGCGGCATCACCGCAGGTACGGCGATCGTATTCGTCCAGCTTCTGAATTACGTTCTTTCCCCGATCCAGACCTTCCCAACGTTTTATGCCGGCACAAAGGCTTCTTTCGGCCTGATCGACAAGCTGGCTGCCGCGCTCAACAAAAACATTCCCGACGAGGGTGAAGAGATCGAACCGCAGCTCACGAAGGGCATCGAGATCCGCGACCTCAATTTTGCCTATGAAGAAGGCAGGACCGTGCTTGAGGACGTGGATATGGATATGAAGGCCGGCGGCTGCTACGCCCTGGTCGGCGGCTCCGGCAGCGGCAAGTCCACGATCCTGAACCTGCTGATGGCGTCCTCCGATAACTACCGCGGCGAGATCCTTTACGACGGAAAGGAGCTCAAAAACATCTCCGCAAGCTCGCTCTACGATCTCGTTTCGATCATCCAGCAGAACGTGTTCGTTTTCAACAGCACCATCCGCGACAATATCACGATGTTCTCCGAATTCCCGGAGGAGGAGATCGAGCGCGCCGTGCGTCTTTCGGGCCTTTCGAAGCTGATCGAAGAAAAAGGCGCCGATTATCTCTGCGGCGAAAACGGCTCCGGCCTCTCCGGCGGCGAAAGGCAGAGGATCTCGATCGCGAGAGCGCTCCTCAGGAAAACGCCCGTGCTGTTCGTGGACGAAGCGACCGCTTCCCTCGACGCCGAGACCTCCTTCGGCGTGCTTGACGCGATCATGAAGCTCGACGGCTACACCCGCGTGATCGTCACCCACGATCTCGACGAAAACATCCTGCGCCGCTGCACCGGTCTGTTCGCGCTGAAGAACGGCGACGTTTCGGAGCAGGGAACCTTCGAAGAACTGATGGAACGGAAGGGCTATTTCTACTCGCTCTTCACCGTTTCCCAGGGATAATGAGAAGAATCATACCGACAGTAGAAAAAATAAAATCCGATTGGTACGAACAATCTGTTTACTTCCGCGCCTTGCTCTGGTAAAATAGACGTCAGAAAGGGCGAAAGGAGAAAAGCCGATGGAAATGAAGCTTGCCGAAAACATCCGCGCTCTCCGAAAGGGGCGGTCGCTGACGCAGGAGCAGCTTTCCGAAGTGCTGGGCGTGACGCCGGGCGCCGTCTATAAATGGGAGGCGAAGCTCTCCGTTCCGGATATTGAGCTGATCCTTCAGATGGCGGACTTTTTCGACACCTCCGTGGACGTGCTGCTCGGTTATCGGATGAAGGACAACCACCTTGACGCGACGGTCAAACGCATGCAGGAATGCCGCCGCAGCAAGGACCGCGCCGGGCTTGACGAGGCGGAAAAGGCCCTGAAGAAATATCCGCATTCCTTCAAAATCGTCAATGAATGCGCAACCGTTTACCGGGTGTTCTTTATTGAAACCAACGACAAAAAGCTCGGCAGACGCGCGCTGGAGCTGATGGAAAAATCGCTTGCGCTCCTGCCGCAGAATACGGATCCGGAGATCAGCGAGCAAACTGTCTGCGGGAAAATGGCGGAAGTGTATCTTTGCCTGGGCGAGACGGAAAAGGGGATCGAGCTTTATAAAAAGCACAATGCGGGCGGCCTTTTCAACGAAAAGATCGGCAGCATACTGGCCGACGGCGACCGGCCGGAGGACGCGGCGCCGTACCTTTCGGAGGCAATGGCAAATCTTCTGGCCGTGCTGATCGGCGTGGTCTCCGGCTACGTTAACTATTACGGCTCGCGCGGAGATCAGGCTTCCGCCGAGGCGATACTGCAATGGGGGATCGGGCCGCTGTTCGGCCTCCGGAAGGACGGAAAGCCGAACTTTTTCGATAAGGTGAACAGCGCGTTCCTTGCCGCGAAAGCCCTCACGCAGCTTCTTCAGGGCAGGGAAGACGACGCCCGCGAGTCCCTCAGAAAAGCCCGGGAGACTGCCGAATTCTTCGACGCGTCCCCAAGTTATGACGAAAGCGATATCCGGTTTATCGAGCGGATCGAAGGAGCGAGCGTGCACGACGACATCGGCGCTTCCGCAATGGACGCCGTTGAGAACGTAGTGAAGCAGGGCAATAACGAAAAACTGAGCGCGCTCTGGAAAGAAGTCCGCGAAGAAAACAAATAAAGAAGGAACCGCACAGGAGGAAGAGAAATGAACGAAAAACTGCTTCGGGACAATAAAAATCTGGTGGAATTCTGGGACGGCGCATTCACGATCCCGGAGGAGGAAAAACAGGCGATCCGCGAAAGCGGGATGAGCGGCCCGGAGGAAATGGCTCCCTCCGAAAAACTGTTGAAGGCGGCGGCGGAGCTCGGCGCAAGGAAAAAGGTGCTGGATCTCGGCTGCGGAAACGGCTGGGCCTCCGCTGCCGCCGCGAAGAGCGGCTGCCCGTCCGTTACTGCGGCGGATCCCGCGCCTCACGCCGCGGAAACCGCCCGGTTCGTCGCGGAGCTCTTCGGCGTCGGGGACCGCGTGCACGCCGTATGCGGCGGAAACGACTGGCTGAAAACCGTTCCGGACGGGACCTATGACGGACTGTTCCTGAGCAACGTTATCGATACCGTTCCGCAGGAGACCGCGGAGGAGATATTGCGCGAAGCGGCGAGGGTCGCATCGGAGGACGCGGAGATAGTGATCGGCCTCAAC
>JAEEYN010000146.1 GCA_016288175.1 Bacillota bacterium
AGGTCCTGCGCTGGCTTTTCGAGGATATGGAGCTGGACGCGGTCTTCTGCGGGCATTTCAAAACAAATTCTCAGTCCGCCCGCGTGCAGGAAAAATGCGGATTCCGCCACCACTCCTTCGGCATGTATGAAACATCGTTCGGCACCGTAGTGGAGGACGAAAGGAACTATTTGACACGCGGGGATTGGCTGCGGAGAAACCGCGATTAAACAATGAACCGGTTCGGTGAAGAGCGCTTCGGCGCTCTTTTTGCTTATCTGAAACCCGGAGTGAAAAATATATTTTCAAGTCTGCTTTACTTTAGATAGAACAGCCATTACATTATAAGGGAGGAAATATGCGGTTTCCGCAAGGGGCATGTTAAGGCGCCCGGTCCGCTTTCCGGGCGCCGCCCCGAACGGGACAAGCCCCGAATCAACGGCTCCGGCTGCGAGCCGCATGAACGGGGAGGCATTTCTTCTCTCAGGCATCACAATGAGGTTGTTACAATGGTTCTCTGATACTGACTGCATAATGTCGAAATCAGGAAAAAGAAAGTGAACACCAATCAAATTAAGGAGGTAACAACTATGCTCCGTTTCAAGAAGACCCTCATCCTGCTCCTCGCTTTACTGCTGCTTCCCATCGCCGCGTGTAAAAATATCGGGTATGAAGCCGAACCGACCGCTGCGCCTTCAATACCCGCGCCATATGAGTCCGGCATGACTTACCACGATGTTTATGATCCCTTTACGGATTTCGACAACTGCTTTGGCAGAGGCTACCCCGGATTTGCGGAAAGTGAAGACGCCTATTACTATATTTCCACTGTTGGAAACTATATTTATTATTATGATAAGCTCACAGGCGAACGCGGGGTGCTTTGCGGAAGGCCCGAGTGTTTACACGACAAAAATGAAATTAACGAGGATTGCAACGGCTGTATTCGCGCCGATGGAATAATTAATTATTATAAAGGGCAGCTTTATTATACCGGCTATTCAGACTATGGCGATTCGCAGGTCCGCCGGTCTCTTTACCGAATGGAACCGGATGGAACGAAGCGCGAAAGACTTTTTCCTTTTACGTGTTCAATCCAATACTATCCGGGCATTACGCTGATACACCGTGGAAAGCTTTACGGCTGGACAAACAATTCCGTTGTGGAATCCGCAGCACCGATGCAAAATGCCAATCTATCCTGCTGGGATATTGAGACAGGCGAATACAAACTGATTTACGACCGAACAGATGAAGTCAGCAACGCCCGCTTAAGCGTATTTTGCTTCGGAAAATACGTCTACATATGCGATTCATATTTTTATCCGAACGACCTTGAGAGGGGAACCACGGTCATAATACTGCGTTGGGACACCGAGAAGGAAGAGCTTGAAAGCGTCTACCGCGGCGACGGATACAGCGGCTGCTATTTCAATATCTGGGTCGAGTCTGAAAACAGGATATTTTTCGCTCCGATAATGGAACCGGATAAAAGCGGATCTATAACGGTTTATTGCCTTTGCGACAGCGAGGTAAGCGCAGCTGTCACAGTTGAAGGCAGCTATTCCGCATTTTTGATCGACGGAGCGTTTTTATTTTTCGGCAGAGGGGTTGGCTTGGACGAGCAATACGCTCTGATAACAGACTTTGAGGGAAGCACACTATATGAAGGAGACTGGGACATTGACGTCCTTGAAGCGCTTCCGGGCTCACCCGACTGCATTGGTTATTCCGCAGTTTACGGGAGTAAGGATACGGTCTACATAGTTTATGAGCTTGATTACCGCAAGGATCCCCGTTTTCGCCAGTGCATCGTACGTTATGATCTCAGCGACGGCGAGATCGTCGATTCGAAGCTGCTCTGCGTGTCAAAATGGTGAGGGGCGAAAATATATTTTCAAAATCAGCGTTACTTTTGCCAAAAACAGTCATTACATTATAAGGGAGGAAATATGCGGTTTCCGCCACCACTCCTCCGGCACATACCAAACGCAGTTCGGCGCCATGGTGGAGGACGAAAGGAACTATTTGACACGCGGGGATTGGCTTGCGCGTAGGTGACAGCATTTAAACCGAATACCCAAAACAGAAAACGGACGCTTTGCCGCGCTTCTCCTGACATACTCACAAACCTTCCGCCGAAGCGTGAATACACTTTTAACCTGTATACAAGCAAACCGCCGTTCATCCTGAGCGGCGGTTTTAGTATCAACAAATTATTAACTGCATATTGTCGGGGCGTATTTCATCCGCCCGCCGGCCGGAGTCTATACTTCTTAAGCGTTTTATTTGAATTTCAGCGTTTTTATGTTATAATATCTGCCGAGCGGACGGCTGCCTGCAGGACACTGTCCGCATGAAAGAAGAATCACTATGAAAAACGGAAAACGGACGCTTTACGGCGTCCGTTTTATTGTTGCTGCATCGTGTTCCTTTCGTTAATGCGGCAGCCTGGCGGGGGCCGGAGCCTTCACCATACGTATCATAGCACCTGATTCGATTCTTGTCAGCACATAAAAATGTACTTTGCGGCTTTTTTCCGAAAATCGCATAAAAAAGCAGCCTCCCGAAGGAAGCTGCCCGGTTCCGGCCGAAGCCGGTTGGAGTTGAATTCAATCAGAACTTCATTCCGTTGAACTTGACGCCGGGGCCCATGGTGGTGGAGAGTACGAGGCTCTTGATGTAGGTACCCTTCGCCGCGGCGGGCTTCGCCTTGATGATGGCGTCCATCAGGGTGTTGAGGTTCTCGGTGAGCTTTTCCTTGCCGAAGCTGACCTTGCCGACGGGGCAATGGCAGATGTTGGTCTTATCAACACGATACTCGACCTTACCGGCTTTGATATCATGGACAGCCTTGGTGACGTCCATGGTAACGGTGCCGCTCTTCGGGTTCGGCATGAGGCCCTTAGGACCGAGGACGCGGCCGATGCGGCCGACAACGCCCATCATATCCGGGGTCGCGACGCAGACGTCGAAACCGAACCAGTTCTCCTTCTGGATCTTCTGGACCATTTCTTCATCGCCTACGAAATCCGCGCCTGCCTCCTGCGCTTCGCGGGCCTTGTCGCCCTTTGCGAAAACGAGGACGCGGACGACCTTACCGGTGCCGTGGGGCAGAACGACAGCGCCGCGGACCTGCTGGTCTGCATGGCGGGAGTCAACGCCGAGACGGATATGTGCTTCAACAGTTTCGTCGAACTTTGCGTGCGCGGTCGCGAGAACGGCTTCGAGACCCTCTTCGGGATCGTAAAGCTTCTGCTTGTCGAACGCTTTCAGACTTTCATTATACTTTTTGCCGTGCTTCATGTTCGTTTACCTCTCTTAGTCGATGACGTCGACGCCCATGCTGCGGGCGGTACCGGCGACCATGCTCATTGCCGCTTCAACGCTTGCAGCGTTAAGGTCGGGCATCTTGAGCTCGGCGATCTCCTTGACCTGGGCCTTGGTGATCTTCGCGACCTTGGTCTTGCCGGGAGTGGGGGCACCCTTCTCGATTCCGCAGGCTTTCTTGATAAGGATGGATGCGGGAGGGGTCTTGGTAATGAAAGTGAACGAGCGATCCTGATAAACAGTGATGACAACGGGAATGATGAGGCCCGCCTGCTTTGCGGTGCGCTCATTGAATTCCTTGCAGAATCCCATGATGTTTACGCCGTGCTGACCGAGTGCGGGGCCGACCGGCGGGGCAGGTGTTGCTTTGCCTGCAGGGATCTGCAGCTTGACAAAGCCGGTAATCTTCTTTGCCATTTTGATTTTCCTCCTAAATATAATGTGGTGCGAGCGGTTGACGGCCGGTGGCCGCCATTCCTCCCACTATGCAAGGCCGAGGGAACGGCCGAACATACTGGAATTACGGTGAAGCTTTTTCGATTAAAGCTTCTGAACTTCGACGAAGTCGAGTTCGATCGGCGTGTCCTTTCCGAAGAGGGAGATCAGCAGCTTCACGCGCTGCTTCTCGACGTCGACGTTCTGGACGGTGCCGATAAAGTTGTTGAACGGGCCGGAGATGACGCGGACGCTTTCGCCGGGCTCGATATCGAGCTTCAGCTGCATACGCTCAACGCCCATTGCGGTTACCTCCTCATCGGTGAGGGGGATGGGTTTCGATCCCGGGCCGACGAAGCCCGTGACGCCGCTGGTGTTGCGAACAACATACCAGGTCTTGTCGTTCATGATCATCTTGACCATGACATAACCGGGGTACACCTTGCGAAGCACAGTCTTGGGCTTCTTGGAGCCTTCCCTAAGCTCCGTCACCTGCTCCGTAGGATACTTGACTTCGAGGATCAGGTCCTGCAGGCCGCGGTTCTCGATCGTCTTTTCGAGGTCTTCCTTGACCTTGTTCTCGTAGCCGGAGTAGGTATGGACGACGTACCACCGAGCATCAAGAGGGGTATCATCCCCGTAATGAGTTCTTACTTCGTCCGTCATAGGTCTGTCCTGATTACGGAGCGGGGGTGATGGTCGGAACCGCGGTGGCCGCGGGAGCGTTGCCGCCTAAGTCCAGAAGAGCCTTGACGCCGCTGCTGAACGCAAGGTCGAGGACCCACATGATCACAGCCATCAGAGCGACGAACGCGATAACGGCGATGGTGTAGTTGATGACCTCTTTCTTGGTGGGCCAGGTCAGCTTCTTGGTTTCCGAGAAAACTTCCTTGAAGTAAGTGCCGATCCTCTTGAAGATGTTGGGCTTTTTGGCGCCGCTCTTCTTTTCGGCTGTTTCTTTCTTAGCCATTTGACGACTCCTTACTTCGCTTCCTTATGGATGGTGTGCTTGCGGCAGAAACGGCAATACTTGGAGAGCTCGATCCTGTCGGGATCGTTCTTCTTGTTCTTGAAAGTATTGTAGTTCCTCTGCTTGCATTCCGAGCAGGCGAGTGTGATTTTTACGCGCATGGTAGAGCCTCCTTTTCTTACGCTTTTCAATTTCGCGGTCCGGCGGCGGAGCTTTCGCCTCCGCCAAGCAGAAACGCCTTATCCGCAAAATCGCAACTCAAATAAAGCCCCGCAATGGGGCGTACGCAATATTCTACTGCACCGATCGGCTTTTGTCAATCCCTTTTTCACCCCGAATGCACGGTTTTTCCGGGATTTCGGCAATATATTTGCAGGGATCGCGGCCGCGGCGCTCGGATCGCGGAAAACGCGGCGGAAGAAAGCCCCGGGCCGTTGGGAACGGCCCGGGGGGTGTCGAAGACGATTAAAAGATAATTGTGCACCTCGGCAGCTGCTGCTCCAGCCATTCGACCTGTTCCTCAGTCAAAGGATTGCCGCGAAGATCGATCCACCTCAAATTCGTCATCGTGCTCAAAGGCGTGATATCGCTGATATTGTTGCCCAGCAGGTAAAGATTGGTCACTTTGTTTAAACCGACCAACGGGGAAACGTCGCTGATACTGTTGTACCCAAGGTGGATAGCCTGCAAATTTACAAGACCGCTTAAAGCGGAGACGTCGCTGATTTCATTCGAGTCGAGATAAAGACTTTCCAGTTTAGTCAGTACTCGCAGCGCTGAAATATCGTTGATTTTATTGTGACTGAGGCTAAGAAAACCCAACTTCGTCATTTCGCTTAACGGCGATATATCGGTGATTTTATCATAGTCAAGCTCCGCGATCTCCAAGTTCTTGAGTTTTTGAATATCCACAATGCTCTTGAAATTATAGTTCATGTATCGGATTCTTGTTATTTTTAGCAAGTTTTCCTCTGTTATCCCATCAGGGTAATGGGATAACTGACGCCTGACGCAACCTTCAAACTCTGGATCGACAAACACGATCCCTCCGTCGGGATTCTGCGTCGGCTCAGGCGTCGGTGTTATCGGTGCAGGCGTCGGAGTGGCCGGTGCAGGCGTTGCCGTCGGAGCCGGCGTTGGGGTCGGAGTTGCCGTCGGCGTCGGAGTCGGGGTCGTGGTCGGAGCGGTCGCCGATCCGCCGGCCGATCCGTTTCCGCTGCTTCCCGGCATCTTCACGCCATCGAAGACCTTGACGGGGGATAATTTCTCGTTCACCGGCTTCAACGGGTTCTCCCCGTCTTCCTGCCATTCAGTCCATGGAACGTAGTCATACCCCCACGACCATACGGAACCGTCATTTGCCAGAACAACAGCATCGCGAGTGGGATATTCGCTTGCCACCGAGATCACCTCGTATGCGTTTTCCATGATGGATACGGGCGAATAACGCGTGGTCCAATAGCCATCGCCGATTATCGAATACAAATATGCGCCGCACGGAACATGGTAGCTAACATAACGGTCCTCATAATCATAGCTGTAATCACCGCCGTAGCCCCAACCCCAGAGGGAGCCGTCGGTTTTGATAATATATGTTAGGGAAACGAATATACGGTTTTCTGAGATTAAATCCGATCCATAACCGTCATAGACCTTGGCTATCGTTTCAACATTGTTCGCAATATACTGCGGAGTTCTTCTTGAAACCATTTCTTCATCGCCAAGCGGGGCGGTCGAACCGCTGTAGCCCCAACCGATAAGGATATTATCGTTTCTCACCGCATAAGCGTGATAATTGCCGACGACCAATTCACGGACATTTTCAGCAACCATTTGCGGCTCTTCTGCAATCTTTGTGTCTCCGAGGCCAAGAAGCTCGCCGCGCCCCCAACTCCAGACTGCGCCGTCATTTGTTCGGGCAAAGCAAGCGCCTTCTGTACGCGGTATGAACTCTGCAACCTGTTCCAAGATCTTCACCGGTGACGTTCGGTTTTCGTTCGTGCCGTCACCGAGGTTATAGCCCTTATTATAACCCCAGCCCCAAAGCGAGCCGTCGTTTTTTATAATGTAGCACGTACAACCGTCCAGATGACTGTAGCCATCGCCATCCCATGCAATCGTCTCGCAGATAACAGACGAGACGTCATCGGTGATCAGAACCGGATCGTCCGAGCCCTCCGTTGTTCCGTTTCCCAGGCTCAAGAACAGATCCTCGGAATACTCATCATAATAGCCGCAGTATTCCCCGTTTCCCCAAGCCAAAAGCTGACCGTCGGTCCGCACGGCGAAATACATGCCGCAGCACGAATCGAAGTCTTTGACGCCATCCGTGATTTTTACCGGTGTTTCGCTGCTTTCGGTGCCGTCGGCAAGCCTCCTTCCATAGCTGCTGCCCCAGCCCCAGAGGGAATTATCGGTGCATATCGCATATATAAAGCCTTCGCTCGGTTTGATCCGCGATACGTTATTCAGTATCGGCTTCGGCGTTTCCGCAAGCTCGAACAGGGTGTTGGACCTGTCGATAACGTAAGCCTTGTCCCAAAGGACCGATAAGGTTTTCGCGTTTTCCATTATCTTTCGCGGCTGCGCTCCGTCTTTTCTGTAAAAATCGCTCTTCCAGGTCCAAAGGGAATTGTCCTCGCGGATCGCATAGACATTGTTGCCGCAAACGGCGACGGTTTGAGCCGGCGTAAGCTTTATCCACTCCGCATAGGTCACTTCATTTGCGGTAACAGATACAATGATCGAAGCATATTGATAGTCTTCGTGGTCGACGACCAATAAGTATTGTCTGGGTTCTGATTGACCCGATTCGGATTCTCCCGGTTCGAGCATCAGATAAACGTCCCCGTTATTATCGCTCATGGGCGGGGCGTCAAAATCGAGAGGGTTATCCGCAGCAGCGCCGTTGATTATCGGGTATACCTTCACTTCGCAGCCGGCAACGGGATTCTCGCCTTCTTTTGTTACGACCTTCGTTACAATAGATCCGAGGTCTTTATTCTCGAATCCCGGATTTTCCGACGACCCGCGCCTGAGGATCGCTTCCTGAACGGCGGCCCGTGCGTCCAGCATTCCGTTAATTACATACGAAAAATCATAATGAATCACATCATTGCTTTTGAAATCATCCCTTATTTTTTGGCATTCGTATGCTGTTGTGATAACAATATCAGCAACTTCATCGCCTTTGAGTCTGTTGTTCGCAGCCCATACCATTGCCGCAACGCCGGCGACGTGGGGCGAAGCCATGGAGGTTCCGTCCTTCAATCCATACCGCTCACCGTTTTCATTTTCAGGAATTGTTGAAAAAATACCAGCGCCGGGCGCAAGCACGTCTACCCTTTCACCCCAATTTGAGAAAAGACAAACGGAATATTCTTTTTTAAAACCATTTTGTTCGCTGTATTCGTTCTGTACTGCGCCGACCACAATTATCCGCTTCTTAACATCCGGATATTTATCGTCGATCGCTGCGAAAACTGAGATGTATTTGGCATCGACTTTTCCGAAGCAAGCTCCTTCCGGGAGGTCTTTCTTTATGTTGAAAGCTTCCTTCCCGGCTCCGCAATGTTCACAGGAGAAATCTTTGGGAAGATCTTCCCAATCTGCAACGGTTTTGATTTCATCATAGACCCGGCCGCATTTATTACATACACATTCTAATATGTTAACTTCTTCTTTGGCAACTTCTCTCCACCCGAATGTTGCTGCGTCGTCGCGTACAAAAAGGTTGGCCGGAGCAGCATTTCTCGCCTCTTCTTCATTTCTCAAGCTTGTATTTCCTGCGCCTTGACAGATAACGAAATCGTAGCCTTTTTCGAGTAAAGTGTTTAGAATCTTACCAAGTGCGTCTGCGAATATTTCTATATGTCTTATCGCCCTTTCTTCACCGGCGGAAGCAGCAAAAGCCAATACATTGCCGTTTGTCATTGAGCAGTTTATGACTTTAACGTTTCTCGCAATCAGTTCGACGCATACTTCTTTAAAATAAATCAAGGTCTCCTTATGTTCCGGGTTGACCGCAAATGAGTATGCTTTGGCGACCGGCTTTTCACCGAGTATTTTGTTTGGGAAAACTCCCGTAACGCCCTTACCGTTATTTGCAACCGCAGCAAAGATGCCAAGCACGTGCGTACCGTGGGATAGGTTTCCGGGATCTTTCTCGAAATACTCGTTCCTTTCCAGTATTTCTTTCAGGTCTTCATGTTCAACGTCAGTTCCGCCGTCAATAATGCCTATAATGATATTAGAGAATTCTTTCGCATATTCCCATGCCCCGCGGGCATTGATGGCTTCCATGCCCCAGTTATTGCCGTACGGCTCCCCCTCGTACCAAGCTTCATGCGCATTTTCGTCGTTGCTCCATGGATCATTGATAAAAAGCGAGCTTTCGTCAAGCTCCATCACGTAATCCAGCATTGCGTCGTCGATCAGCGGGCTTTGCTCGAACGTTTCGATAAGCCGGTTCAACTCCTGTTCGGTTTTATCGGAGAACGCAGCCTGATAATCGCCGGTGAGCTCGATATAGCCGACGATCTCGCCGCCGTTCGCTTCGATCAGGGCTTTGACCTCATCATAAGGCGCATCCATCGCAGCAACGAGCAGCACCTCGTTGCGGACGAATTCCGTAAAGCCGTCCTCGGAAAGCACGACGTCCTCCTCCGAAAAACCGCGCGTATAGCATTGGCCGATATCTGTGACCTCGGCCGCGAAATCGGCGGTATGCCAGGGAGTTTCGGAATTATCCGACGTTTGCTCCCCGGAGTCATTTTGCTGGATAGCGTCCTGCTTCGGTTTGCCGCAGCTGCAGCCGGGAATCAGGGCAGCGAGAAAAACTGCCGCGAGCAGCAGACACAGGATCGATCTTGCGGTTTTCATCATAGTTTCTCCTTGTTTACTTTAAAGAATCTTTCTTTGATCGGCAGTTAATTCACTTTGATTATAAACACCATCGGCGTGAGTCCGCCGGCTTCGGTGCGCTCCTGGGAGAGGATCTCGAGATATTTCCTTTCGCGGATGAGCTTCTTGAGGAGCGTGAATTCCATTGTGTAAAGCAGCGCGACGCCGTCCTTTTTGAGGAGGGTCGGGAGCTTGTCGAGCAGGCCGGCATAAAGCTTTTCGCAGCCGGAGTGGGTGCCGACGCGGTTGCCGAAGGGCAGGTTGCAGATAAGCTCGTCATAGGGCCGTTTGACCTCGAAGCGCAGGATATCGTTGACGATGAATTTCGCCTGCTTCATATTATAATGACGTACCGCCGCCTCCGCGTTCGTGCGCGCCGCGTCGATCGCCTTATGCGCGATATCGACGCCCGTCAGCGATTCGCAGGGGGACATCAGTCCTCGCTCGAAGAGCAGTGTGCCGCTGCCGCAGCAGGGATCGATCACGCGGGCGTTGACCTTCAGATGATCGCCGGCAAAGCGCAGCACCGCCGCCGCCGTCGAGGGGTTCATCGATGCGGGGATCGTTTCTTTTCTGTAAAGGAAGCGCTCGTCCTTAACGGTCAGAAGCTTCAGATAGAGCCTTGCGCCGCCCTCCGCGGAAACGATGCGCAGCTCGCATTCGTAATCCGAAGGCGCGTTGACAAGGCCTTTGCCGTCGAGAAGATCCCGGAGCGTTTTCTTGAAAGCGGTGCGCTCGCCGGGGATATCGCCCTCGATCTCGATGCGGTAGCGGAAGGGCGGTTCGCCTTCGTGGACCTTCGCCATGAACGGGGCGGCAAAGGGTCCGAAAAGCTCGGCGGCGGCTTCGGGCGTCGCTTTTTTCGCGGTGCCGACAACGAAAAGCGCTTCCGTGAAGCAGCGCGCGCCGAAGAGCGCGGGATAGTCCGCGGTCCTGACCTTCAAACTGCTGCGGCGGATATCGTAAGCTTCGATCCCGAGCCTGCCGAGTTCCTGCGAAAGCTGCATCGTAAGGCGGTCCGGCGCGGCGAGCTCGATCTCATAGGGCTTGTCAAGGCGGGTGAAGGCATGCTTTTCATGCTTCATGCAGGCAGCGCGCGCCTGTTTCAGCGCCTCGATTTCCTCCTCGAAATGCTTCTTTTCGGTTTCGTTGGCGGGTTCGGCGGGAACATACGCCGCAAGCGCGGCTTCGGCCCTTTCGCCGCCGACGGAGCCGAGAGCGAGCAGCAGCGACGGACGGACGAAGCGGGTCTCCTCCTTTTCGAGCCGTTCGATCAGAAGGTCCGCGTCCTCCGGCGACCTTGAAAGCGAGCCGAGAAGCCTTGCCGCGTTGCGCCGGAGCTTCGGAAAGGTCCCGTCATCGCCGACCGACGCGCGTATCGCCGCCATCAGTTTCGGATCGACGCTCATTTTGAGCAGCAGCGCGCGACTTTTCGCGAGGCGCACAAGAAGGCTCGAACCGACGCCCTCTTCGGCGAACATCGCCGAAGTCTCGGCAAGGAGGCTGAGCTTGTCGATCGACGGATCGACGGCGAGCAGAGCGGAACCGTTCGGTTTTTCGAGTTCCCGTTTGATTTCTTCCCGTTTAAGTTTTTTCATTGTTTTGGATCCTTTGATGAATATCGGAAGTTGTTGTCTGCAGTCGGATGATCTCCGTTCCCGTCAGTTATTCCGCCTTCCGCGGAGTTTTTCGAGGGCTTTTTCGAAATTGTCCGGCAGCGGCGCCGTGAACTCCATCCTTTCGCCGGTGCGCGGATGCGTCAGCCGGAGCCTTGCGGCGTGGAGCGCCTGCCCGGCGAAACCGAGGCTGTTTTTGCCCCGGCCGTAAACATCGTCGCCGACAAGGGGATGGTTTATGTATGCCATGTGTACGCGGATCTGGTGGGTGCGGCCCGTTTCGAGCTCGACCGAGAGCAGCGTCATGTCGCCGAAGCGCTCTTCGACGCGCCAGTGCGTGACGGCTTCCCGCCCGCCCGGGACGACGGCCATCTTCTTCCGGTCCGTCCTGTGCCTTGCGATCGGCGCGTCGACGGTGCCGGAATCCTCTTTGAAATTGCCTTCGCAGAGCGCGAAATAGGTGCGCTGCACGGCATGGGTCTTAAGCTCTGCGGCAAGGAAATTATGCGCGGCGTCGTTTTTCGCAACGACGAGCAGGCCCGATGTGTTTTTATCGATCCTGTGAACGATTCCCGGGCGGATCTCCCCTCCGATGCCGGAAAGGTCGCTGAGGCGGAACATCAGCGCGTTGACGAGCGTGCCGCTCGGATTGCCCGGCGCGGGGTGGACGACCATTCCTACGGGCTTGTTGATGACGGCGATATCGGCATCCTGATAGACGATGTCGAGCGGGATATCCTCCGCAATGATCTCCGTCGGCGCGGGCTGCGGCAGCACGACGGTCACTTCGTCGCCTTCGCGGAGGGAATATTTCGCCTTTTTCGCTTCCCCGTTCACGAAAACATCGCCCGTTTCGATCAATCTTTGCGCGGCGGAGCGCGAAAGCTCGGTCTTTTCCGCGATAAAGGCGTCGAGCCGCGTGCCCCTGTCCGCTTCGGCGCAGGTCAGCGCGATCCGCGCGGCGTATTCCTCCGCGCCGTCGTCCTCCGGGTCGTCAATGGGAAAAACGGCGGGCTCAGTCAACTCGTCCGCCGCTTCGGAAAACATATTTTCTTTTTGTTCTCCGGCTTTTTTCATTCTTCCGTTTCGTTCTCCGCGTCTTTTCCGCCGTCCGGCGCGGAAGTCTTCTTTTTATCGTCCGAATCGAGGGATCTGAAGAATTCCCTGCCCTTTTTCGTGAGCACGAGGCCGATGAACAGCAGCACGGCGCCGACGGTGACGCAGGAATCCGCGAAATTGAAGGTCGGGAAGGAATCCCAGAAATCGAAAACGATAAAATCGCGGACATAGCCGAGGAAGATCCTGTCGAAAAGGTTGCCGACGGCGCCGGCAAGGATCATTGTGAGCGCGACGCGGATGAGGGTCGGCATCGTTTTGCGCTTTGCGATGATGAAATAGATCATGAGCGCGCAGGCGATGACGGTAAAGATCGTCAGCATCAGCGTTTTGCCCTGCAGCCAGCCCCATGCCATGCCCGTGTTTTTCGTGTATTCAAAGCGGAAAATGCCCGGGATGAAGCTCATCGGTCCATCGCTCACGAGCACGGGGCAGATGAGTCCTTTCGTTAAAAGATCGGCTGCGACAAGGATCGCGAATATAAGCGCTGTCGTTATCAGAATCAAAACAATGTCCTCCGGTGGTCAGATCGCCCTCCCAGCGCGGGAGGGCCGGAGCTTTCGGGCCGCATTCGCCCCAACTCCCAGTAAATCATACTATATTTCACCCGAAAAAGCAATTATTATATCCGCTCCGCGCCGCGCTCGGCTATTGCATTTCGACGCAAAATCTGCTATACTGTCATACGGTTAAACAATAATGATGTAATCTGCGCTGGCGGCGCAGCGTCCCCGTAGAGCGGGACAAAGGAGAAAACATGACATTAGCTAATTGGACAGGCATAGCCGGCGGCCTCGCGCTGTTTCTTTACGGTATCCGCCTGATGGGTCAGGGCATCGAACGCCTTGCCGGAGCAAAGCTTAAGAATATTCTCGAGAAGCTGACGAAGAACCGATTTATCGGACTTCTTCTCGGCGTTTTTATTACCGCGATAATCCAGTCCAGCAACGCGACCTCCGCAATGGCGGTCGGCTTCGTCAACGCGGGACTTATGGAATTCACCCGCGCGTCCGGCGTCATCTTCGGCGCTAATATCGGTACCACGGCGACCGGCCTTTTGATCGCGCTCAATATGTCGCGTATCGCCTCCGTCATCGCGTTCATCGGCGTTATCGGCATAATCTTCTTCAAGAGCAAGCGCATCAACAATATCGGAACGTTGGTCGCGGGCCTCGGCATCCTCTTCATCGGCATGAACCTGATGAAGGACAACATGACCCCGCTCGCGAACGAAAAATACTTCACGGACATGCTGCTGAGCTTCGAGAACAAGATCTTCCTCGCCGTGCTCGTCGGCATCGTCTTCACCGCGATCGTCCAGAGCGTTTCCGCTTCCGTCGGTATCCTCCAGGCAATGGCGCTCGCCGGAGCGGTCACGGACCTCGATCAGGTCGTGTTCCTGATCCTCGGCTTCAACATCGGCGCCTGCATCGGCGCGGTGACCGCCGGCATCAACGGCACGAAGGACGGCAAACGCACAGCGCTCATCCATGTTTTGTTCAACGTGCTCGCGGGCCTTATCTGGGGCGTCGGCTGGAAGCTCCTTCCTGTCGAAAGCTGGATGAAAGCGCTCACCCCGAACATCGTTCAGCAGATCGCGTACATGAACCTTATCGAAAAGGTCGTCGGCACGGTCATCCTCTTCCCCTTCCTGCCGCTGCTTGAAAAGCTTGCTCGGATCATCATCCCGGGCGAGGATAAACCCGGCAAGAACATGCTTGTCCATATCAAAGTCCACGATCTCGGAACCACCTCCATCGCCATCGCGCAGGCGGAGGCGGAGGTCGCCCGCATGTTCGGCCTTGCGAAGACGAACCTCGATCTTTCCTGCCGTCTTCTGACGGAAAAGCATCCCGACCGTTCGGACCTCGACGTTATCAACGCGAATGAGGAAACGATCGACTACCTCAACCACGCGATCACCGACGCGCTGATCAAGATCTCCGGCGCGGGCGTGCTCGGCCCGAATGAAGCGAAGCTTATCGACAGCATGCACCACGTTATCTGCGACTATGAGCGCATCGGCGACCACGCGGACAATATCGCGGGCTATGTCCACCACATCATGGATCAGGGCCTCGGTTTTTCGCAGAGCGCGCGCGACGAGATCACGAAGCTGACAGCAAAGGTCACCTCCTTTGTTGACGAAGCGCAGAAATTCTTCCGCCACGAATCCGAGCTCACCTTCGAACAGCTCGAAGCGATCGAAGACAGCGTCGACAATGATGTCGACTTCATGCAGGAGCAGCACATCCGCCGCATGGAGACCGGCGAATGCAAGGCCGAGATCGGCATGCTCTATGTCGAGATCCTCACCGACCTCGAGCGCGTCGCGGACCACGCGCTGAACATCGCGGAGCAGGCGTAATCTCCCGTCCGACCGGAACTCAGCCCCCTCGGGGGCTTTTTTGTTTTTTTGCGAAATCGCTGTTTTTTTGTCTTCCGAGTTGACGTTTCCCCGGTTACGGTGTATAGTAAGGTATCGACAGTTGATGCCGGATCAAATTCAGGAGGACCTTATTTTATGAAAAAGTTTTTTGCTCTGCTGCTTGCGGTGCTGACCGCCGCATCCGTTTTCGCTCTCGTCGGCTGCGCCGGCAAGAAGGCCGAAGCCCTCGGCACCTTCGTTACCGAGAAGCATAAATACGTTTCGGAAGAGGAGTGGGTCGATGATACTCATTGGGAGCTGGACCTCGCTGCCGAAGGCAAGGGCACTTCGAAGCGCGACGGCAACGAGTATGACGTCACCTGGGAGCTTGACGGCGAGAACATCACCATCAAGGAGACCTTTGCGGGCCTGACCAACGAATTCACCGGCACCCTGAAGGACGGCGTGCTCGATATCTTCAACGGCGATCTTGAGAGCCCGCTCACCTGCGAATACGTTTTCAACAAGAAATAATTACAGGACAGTGCAAAAGGACCGTGCGCCGCACGGTCCTTTGCTTTTTCCGCAGCCCGCTCCGTCAGAACATTTTCATCATATCGCGCCAAACGTGCTTTCCGTCCCGCTTCATGCGCTTCGGCACGTCCGGATACATTGCGGAAACCGCCGCGGCAGCCGCCGCCATGCCGATGGCCACGCCGGAAACAAAACCGAATACCTTCATTGAAAAAGCCTCCCGTACTTTCAGATTTCGCCGCGAACCGCGCTGTTTCGCCGCCGCTGCGCTGCGATAGTTTTATTTTCCCCGCAGCGCAGGATCCGATACCGACGGATTTTACCGAAATTTTCCGTTTTTTTCCGGCGCGAATGCCGATTCTTCCGTACGCTCCCGCCGATTTTTTATTTTTTGCAAAAGCGCCGACGCGTTGAAACACAGGCGTTTTTTATGGTATAATATGATTGATGAAATATCTGCCCCGGACCGGTCCGAAAACCAAGGCGGGGCGCTTGAAAAGGAGAAAAAGCCATGCTCAATTCCACAATCGAAACCATTCTCGCCCGTTCCAGCATCCGCGCCTACGATGAGCGCCCCGTTGAAGAAACCAAGCTCGCCGAGCTTAAAAAAGCCGCCCTCGCCTCCCCCACCGCGATGAACCGCCAGAACCAGCGCTTCGTTTTCGTTACGAACCGCGCCGTAATCGACAGCATCGACAAGGCCGTTGTCGACGGCATCATCGCGAGCGGCAACGCAGCCTTTGCGGAGCGGATCCGCTCCCGCGGCGGCAAGACGCTCTATAACGCGCCGCTGTTCGTCGGCATCTTCTCCGCGCCGGGCCATTACGCCGGCGTCGACGCGGGCATCGCCGTTGAGAATATCGCCCTCGCCGCGAAGAGCCTCGGCCTCGATTCCGTCATTCTCGGCATGCCGAGCGCCGCTTTTTCGGGCGAAGCAGGCCGTGAGCTTGCCGCTTCCCTCGGCGTTCCGGAGGGCTTCGAATTCACGATCGGCATCTCCGTCGGCTACAGAGCGACCGAAAAAGAGCCCCACGAATGGGACGAAAGCCACATCATCGAAGTTAAATAATTCCAGTTATTATGAGTAAAAACCAGGTTATCGTCGGCGGCGTTCCCGTCGGCGGCGGCGCGCCGGTCACGATCCAGTCGATGACCAATACCGACACGCGCGATTGGCGGGCGACCGCCACCCAGATACTCGAGCTTGAAAAAGCGGGCTGCGAGATCGTCCGCTCCACCGTTTTCGACGCTCGCTGCCTCGAAGCGCTGCCGGAGATCATAAAGCGCATCCATATCCCCCTCGTTGCGGATATCCATTTCGACCACCGTCTCGCGATCGGCGCGATCAAGGCGGGCGTCGCGAAGGTGCGCATCAATCCCGGCAACATCGGCTCCGAGAAGGGCGTTGCGGAGCTTGCCGCCTGCGCGAAGGCGAACGGGATCCCGATCCGCATCGGCGTCAACGGCGGCTCCCTTGAAAAGGATCTGCTCGAAAAATACGGCGTATGCGCCGAAGCGATGGTATTGAGCGGCATCCGCCACGCGGAAATGCTCGAAAAGCACGGTTTTTCCGATATCGTGCTTTCGCTCAAATCCTCCGATCCGAAGACGACGGTCGAAGCCTACCGCATGGCGGCCAAAAAGCTCCCCTATCCCCTGCACGTCGGCGTTACGGAAGCCGGCGCGGGCGAAACGGCGCTGCTGCGCTCCGCGATCGGTATCGGCAGCCTTCTCATGGACGGCATCGGCGACACGATCCGCGTTTCGATGACGGGCGGCGTCGTTCAGGAAGTCGAAGCGGCGAAGAAGATCCTTTCCGCCGCCGGCGTCAGGCAGGATGACGTTCGGATCGTGAGCTGCCCGACCTGCGGCCGCACAAGGGTCGATCTTGCGAAGATCGTCGCGCGCGTCGAAGGCGAGCTCCTCGGCAAAGGCGCGAAGCCCATCCGCGTCGCGGTCATGGGCTGCGCCGTCAACGGCCCCGGCGAAGCGAAGGAAGCGGATATCGGCATCGCCTTCGGAACGGTCAACGCGGCCGTTTTCGGGCACGGCGAAATTCTTTATACTGATAAGCTTCCCGGCGTTATCGACCGATTCATCGCGGACTGCAAAAAGCTTTGCTTCAACTGATTTTTCCGTAACCGTACAGGCAAAGACGCCGTCCCGAAGCGCAAGGCGGAGGGATATCCCGTTTTTGTCCCATGTTTTTCTTTATAATACCCAATGCCGCGGATCACACTCCTCAAATCCACCCCCGCGGCAAGAGGCAGCATGAGCTATTTCAACGATAAAAACTATAAAAGCACCTCCCTGCTTCCCGGCGAAGCGGATTCCGTGCAGGATTATATCGACAGCGGCACGATCCGCATCACGGCCGCGACGCGAGAGCGCGGGAAGGATCACGTCATAGTCTGCATCGAAGCGAACCGTTTCCTCCTGGACGACGAGATGCGTTTCATTCAGGATGATATCGAAGCGAAGCTCCGCCCGCTCGACGCTGACTGCGTTTTCAGTTTCGACAGCACGCTCGAGGAGATCCGTCGGGACGAAAAGCGGCGCATCGAGGCGTTCACCGACCTTTGGTGCGCCTATTCGCCGCAGCTCGAACCGATCCTGCGGCGCTGCAGGATCGAGCTGAGCGGTAATGAATACATCGTCCACTGCCCCGCCCGCTTCGTTCTCGCCCTGACGGAGAGCACAGCAGGCGCTTTCCGCGCGCATATCGACAAGCTTTATTCCCTGAACGCGGCGATCACGATCCTCGCCGACGACCGTATCCCCGATGGAATGGACGAGGCGGAGCCCGCGGTGAACAGCGACTGGGGCGTTGTCCGAAGCGTCCGCAAAGCGCAGAAGACCCAGCGCAAGCAGATCAAGCATCTTTCCCCGACGGATATCATCTACGGCAGGGAGATACTGAAGCCCGATCTCGTGCGAATGGCGGAGCTGACCGATAAATCCGGCCGCATCACGGTCAAGGGCACCCTGCTCAGCATGGAGGTTTTCGTTTCCGAAAAGCGCAAAACAACGGTCCTGACCCTCTCCGTTACCGACCGTTCGAACACCGTTTTCGCGAAGATCTTCCCCGACGAACAGACGAAGACCCGCACGATCGGCCTGCTCGAGAAGGCGCAGAAGGAGCCCTGCCTGCTCATGATCCGCGGCGCCTACCGCTACGACACCTACGCGAGGGATTACTGCATCTTCGCAGACGACGTGAACCGATATCCCCTTGAGGTCCGCACCGACAATTCCCCCGACAAGCGCGTCGAGCTGCATCTGCATACCCAGATGAGTGCGATGGACGCGACGACGAAGCTTTCGGAGGTCGTCGCCCGCGCGGCGAGCTGGGGACATAAGGCGATCGCGATCACCGACCACGGCGTCGTCCATTCCTTCCCCGAAGCGCGCAAAGCCGCGAAAAAGAACGGCATAAAAGTCATTTTCGGCTGCGAAGGCTACCTCGTTCCGGATTGCGAGCTCATCGCGGCGCATCCCGGCGAGGAATTCGCCGCCGTCCATGCGGTGACTTCCGGCAGCGGTATCCATACCCGGCTCTTCGAGCTCGCCGCCGTCCGGTTCACGGCTGACGGTCCCGTCGACAGCTTTTCCACGCTCGTCAACCACGGCGTTCCTCTCCCACCGAAGATCGCGCATCTGATCGGCTGTGACGAAGACGCCCTCGCCGCAGCGCCGACGGTCGGAAAGGCCGCCGCTGCGCTCACGGAATTCATCGGAAACCGGACGATCTTCGTTCACGACCGCGAAACGCTTGCGCTGTTTAAAACGCTGCTCGGGCAAAACAGCCCCATCGAAACGCACTGCGTCCTGACTTCGATGCTGATGCAGTATCTCCGCCGCGACCTTAAGGCGGACAAGCGGCAGATGCCGGAGCTTTCCGCGCCCGCGGGAGCGGAATGGACCGCGGAGCTGGCCGTCGACCTCATCCGCCGCATGAAGGAGAACGGCGTCGAAACGCTCCCCTTAGTCGACAGCACGGAGGAGGAGCCCGAAAAGCACAGGAGCAACCACATAATCATCCTCGCCGCGAGCGAACCGGGCCTCAAGAACCTCTATAAGCTCGTTTCCTATTCGAACCTCGACCATTTCTATAAAACGCCGCGCATCCCGAAGAGCCTTCTGAACCTTCACCGCAGCGGCCTGATCCTCGGCAGCGCCTGCGAGGCAGGCGAGCTTTTCCGTGCGATGGTCGCCGGAGCGAGCGAGGCGGAGCTTCTCCATATCGCCTCATTCTACGATTATCTCGAGATCCAGCCCATCGGCAACAACGCCTTCCTCGTGCGCGAAGGCATCGCGAAGGACGACGAAGCTTTGCGCGACTACAACCGCCGCATCGTTGCGCTCGGCGATAAGCTCGGAAAACCCGTCGTCGCAACGGGCGACGTGCATTTCCTCGAGCCGGAGGACGCCGTTTTCCGCGCGATCCTCATGAGCGCTTCGAACTACAAGGACGCCGCGATCCAGCCCCCGCTTTACTTCCGCACTACCGAGGATATGCTGGAGGAATTCAGCTATCTCGGCAAGGAAAAGGCCTTCGAGGTCGTTGTTGAAAACACAAATAAGATCGCGGAAATGTGCCCGCAGCTGCGTCCCTTCCTCGACGACAAGCAGACCTACGCGCCGGAGCTTCCCGGAGCGAAGGAGGAGCTGACGCGCCTTGCGGAAACGAAGGCGCACGAGCTCTACGGCGAGGTGCTGCCGGAGGTCGTCCAGAAGCGCCTCGACAAAGAGTTCAATTCCATCATCGGCAACGGTTATTCCTCGCTCTATATGGTGGCCCAGAAGCTCGTTTCGAAATCCCTTTCGGACGGCTATCTCGTCGGCTCCCGCGGTTCCGTCGGTTCGAGCTTCGTCGCGTACCTCGCCGGCATCACGGAAGTCAATGCCCTCCCCGCGCACTACCGCTGCCCGAACTGCAAATATTCAGAATTTCCGGAGGTCGGCGACAGATCCCGCTGCGGCATCGATCTTCCCGAAAAAAACTGCCCCGTCTGCGGCACTCCCCTGCGGCGCGACGGCTATGAGATCCCGTTCGAGACCTTCCTCGGCTTCAAGGGCGACAAGACCCCCGATATCGACCTCAACTTCTCCGGCGAGTATCAGCCCGTCGCGCATAAATTCACCGAGGTCATGTTCGGCGAAGGCCATGCCTTCCGCGCCGGAACGATCAGCGGCCTACAGGAAAAAACCGCCTACGGCTATGTTCTGCATTACTGCGAGGAGAACGGCCTGAATCCCTCCGAAGCGGAGAAGACACGCCTCGCGAACGGCTGCGTCGGCGTCCGCAAAACGACGGGCCAGCACCCCGGCGGCATCGTCATCGTTCCGGAGGATCTCGAGATCTACGATTTCTGCCCCGTGCAGCACCCGGCGGAGAAGGTGGACGCGGATTCCATCACGACGCATTTCGATTTCCACGCCCTCGACGACAAGCTCGTCAAGCTCGATATCCTCGGCCACGACGACCCGACGACGATCCGCATGCTGCAGGACATCACCGGCATCGACCCGAAGAGTATCTCCCTTGCGGATCCGGAAACGATGAAGATCTTCCGCACCGACGAACCGCTCGGCGTTTCGCTCGCGGAGCTCGGCTGCGACGTCGGAAGCCTCGGCATTTCGGAATTCGGCACGGGCTTCGTTCGCGGCATGCTGATGGGCACCCGCCCGACGACGATGGAGGAGCTCGTGCGCATCGCCGGTCTTTCCCACGGCACGGACGTCTGGCTCGGCAACGCGGAGGAGCTTATCAAAGCCGGAACGGCGACGCTGATGCAGGTCATCTGCACCCGCGACGACATCATGAACTACCTCATTGCCCACGGCGGCGAGCCCTCGCTTTCGTTCAAAACGATGGAGAGCGTCCGCAAGGGCCGCGGTCTGACGCCGGAGATGGAGGACGCGATGCATAAAAACGCCGTCCCGCAGTGGTATATCGACAGCTGCAAGAAGATCAAGTATATGTTCCCGCGCGCCCACGCCGCGGCGTACGTTATGATGAGCTTCCGCGTGGCGTATTTCAAGGTCCATCACCCGCTCGCGTTCTATTCGGTCTATTTCACCGTCCGCGCGGACGCTTTCGATATCGAGCAGTGCCTCGGCGGCGCGGAAACGGTCCTCAAAAACCTCAAGGAGCTCAAAGCCCTTTCGAACCCCGACCCGAAGCAGAAGGATCAGATCATCATCCTCGAAATGGTCTACGAAATGAACCTGCGCGGGATCGAGCTGCTGCCCGTTGATATCTATAAATCCAAAGCGACGCGCTTCACGATCGAGGACGGGAAGATCCGTCCGCCGTTCAACGCGATCGCCGGCCTCGGCGACAACGCCGCGAAGCAGATCGAAGAAGGCGCGAAGGGCGGCGAGTTCATCTCCCGCGAGGATTTCGCGAACCGCACGCACGCGAATTCCGCCGTCATGGACAGCCTCGACCGCCTCGGCTGCCTCGAAGGGCTTCCCGACAGCAACCAGGTCACTCTGTTCTGATGCATTTATGCGAAATGCTTGACAAAATAAAGCTTTTGCTTTATCGCGAGCAAAGCGAGCCCGCGGCGGGTCAGCGCGCGGCGCCGCGAGAGGCGCCGAACCGCGAACGCTCAGACAGTAAGGACAGGAATGCGCCGCAGGCGCCGGCCTCCGTTCGCGCCCCAGCAGTCCGGTCGGAGAAGATATGCCGTTTGCAAGAGTGTGAAGCTTGCCGCCGAATTGCTGTTCGGAGCACATGCCGTCAGCGAGTCATTTACCGTTTTAACCCTTGACAAAATAAAGCTTTTGCTTTATTATGTTATTCGTAATTTCAGGTCCTTCGGACCGTTGTCAGAAAGGAAATAACAGTCATGCCCACAGATTGCGGCAATAATCTCGGTGATTTCTTCAGCACATTCGGCATTTGGATCATAATGCTCGTTGCCCTTGTTGCAATGTTCTTCTTCACTTCGAGGAGCAACAAGAAGCGCCAGAAGCAGTATCAGTCCATGCTCGACAGCATCAAGCCCGGCAGCCGTGTCCGCACCATCGGCGGCATTTACGGCACCGTCACCAGCGTCAAGGACGACGTCGTTTTCGTCAGCGTCGGTCCCGACAAGGCCCGCCTTGTTTTCGCGAAGTCGGCCATCGCCAGCATCGAGGACGCTCCCGTTGAAGCGACCATCGACGGCGAGATCGTCGACGCAAAGAAATAAGAAATAATCGACGGAACTCCCGAAGCGGCGTTAACGCGCCGCTTCTTGTTTTTTCTTTTGTCCTTTTATCCCCTTC
>JAEEYN010000147.1 GCA_016288175.1 Bacillota bacterium
ACGCTTTATGTCATCAACTCCCGACGCCCGTTCTCGTGCGAGCTCGAGTTCAATATCGACATGATCGGCAAGGTCACCGAAGCGGGGCGCGTCGGTATCAGCGCCGTTGTCAACAACACCAACCTTTCCCAGGAAACGACTGTAAAGGAGCTCATCGACGGCTATGATATGGTCCGCAAGGTCTGCGAAGCAACCGGTCTGAAGGTCAAATACACGACCGGCTGCGAGCCCGTGATCTCCGAATTCCGCAGGTATGCTGAAGAAAACGGCATGGATCCCGCGTATATCGGCGAGATCTATCCGATCGAGCGCTATATGCACCGCGACTGGGCGCGCTTCACGGAAAGCGGGCTGTGATCCCGATGCTTCCGGCGGAAAAAATCAGCAAGACTTTGCCCGCAATCGACAGGAACAGCACCGCTGCTTTCACGGGGCACCGCGCCGAAAGCCTCCCCTGGGGCTTCGCCGAGAACGATCCCCGCTGCGCGGCGCTGAAAAGCGCTCTTGCTTCCGCGATCGCCTCGGCCTACGCCGAAGGAAAGCGCTGCTTCCTTTCCGGCATGGCGTCGGGTGCCGACGTCTATGCCGCCGAGGAGGTCCTGCGGCTTAAAAGCCGGTTTCCCGATATCCGCCTTGTTTGCGTTTTCCCCTGCCCGACCGGCGATCCGCGCGCCGCGAGCATTGCCTCCCTCGCCGATGACAGCATTGTCCTTGCGGGAGAATACTGCGCAGGGTGTATGCAGCAGCGCAACCGTTTTCTTATTGAAAATTCTTCTTTGATGATCGCCTGTTATGACGGGCGCAGTGAAGGCGGGACCTACCGGACGCTTTGCCTTGCGCAGGAAAAGGGTCTGCGGATCATTATGATCGAACCGTGACCGCCTTAACGAATGGAGTTTATATGCCTTTACTGGGTATTCATAATTTAAAAAAATCTTTCGTCGAGCGTCTGCTTTTTGAAGATATCTCTTTCGAAGTCGACGCAAACGACCACATCGGTTTCGTCGGTGTCAACGGCTGCGGCAAATCGACGCTTTTCCGCATACTCCTCGGCGAAGAGCCGTATGACAGCGGCAGCATCTATGTTTCCTCCGAAACGAAGATCGGAAGCATGCAGCAGAAGGTCTCAAACGACGATATCTCGCTTTATGATTATACGCTCGAAGTGTTTTCGGAGCTCATCGGCATCGAATCCGAGCTCGACAGCATCGCCGCGAGCCTTTCCGAAAATGGGCCTGACGAAAAGCTGATCCTGCGCCAGCAGCGCCTCCACGACCGTTACTACAGCCTTGAAGGAACGACTTTCCGCGCCCGCACGCGCTCGACTCTTCTCGGCCTCGGTTTTACGGAGGATGAGCTTTCAAGAAGCATCCGCACATTCAGCGGCGGCCAGAAAAACAAGGCACAGCTCGCAAGGCTGCTTCTTTCCGATTCGAATCTCATGCTTCTTGACGAGCCGACCAACCACCTTGACATCGCTTCGATAGAGTGGCTCGAAAACTTCCTCAGCGCATACCGCGGAGCCTTTATCGTCATCTCCCATGACCGTTATTTCCTCGACAAGGTCACGAACAGGACGATCGAGCTCAAGGACCGCAAGCTTTTCATTTCGAAGGGCAACTATTCCCGCCATATGGAGCTTCGCAGCACGGCTCGCGAACTCGAGATGCGTCAGTTCCTTCGAACGAAGAAGGAGATCAAAAGGATCGAGGGCATCGTTGAGCAGCAGCGGCGCTGGGGTCAGGCGCATAATTTCATTACCGCCGCATCAAAACAGAAGCAGGCGGACAGGCTAAAGGAGACCCTCGTCGAACCCGAACGCGACAGCGCTTCGATCCATTTTCACTTCACTGCGAAGGAAGTCAGCGGCAACGACGTCCTTGTTGCGAAGCAGCTTTCGAAATCATTCGACGGGAAATGCGTTTTCAAGAATGTCGATATGCTGATCAAGAAGGGCGAAAAGGTCTTCCTTCTCGGCGACAACGGCTCCGGCAAAACGACGCTTCTGAACATTCTCTCGAGCAGGATCCGGCCTTCGTCCGGCGCGTTCTATCTCGGCGCGCATGTTGAAGCGGCTTATTATGAGCAGACGCTGACGCCTTCCGACCCCGATATAAGCGTTCTGAACGATGTTTGGGACAAGTATTATACGACCATGACCCGCGCGGAGGTCTGCAACGCGCTTGCCGCCTTCCTTTTCCGCGGCGACGACGTCAACAAGCCTCTCGGCCTTCTCTCCGGCGGCGAGCTCGCAAGGGTGCAGCTTCTGAAGCTGATGCTGACCCGCTGCAACCTTCTTTTCCTCGACGAGCCGACGAACCACCTCGACATCACTTCGAGGGAAGCGCTTGAAAGCGCTCTTGAGGAATATAACGGAACGATGCTGATCGTTACGCACGACCGCTACCTTGTCAACCGCCTTGCGGACAGGATTCTGCGGATGACGCCGAACGGACTTGAGGAATACATCGGCGGCTACGACGACTACATCGAAGCGCTTTCGCGGAAGGAGCAGAACGGCACGGAGGCGGAAAAGAATCTTTCCCGGAACGCGATCGACTACCGCGAAAAGAAGCAGCAGCAGAGCCTGATCAACCGCACAAAGGGCGAGCGTGAGCGCGCCGAGAAAGCCGTTGTCAAAGCCGAGGCGGAGCTCAAAGCGCTTGAAGAGGAGCAGGCCTCCCCCGCCTATGCCGCCGACTACAAAAAAGCAGTGGAGCTTTCCGCAAAAGCCGACCGCCTGCGGCAGGAGCTCGAAAAGCTCTATAAAAACTGGGAGGAAGCCGAAAAGAGGCTTTCCGAACTGACAGGCGAATAAATCACAGTATCCGGCCGGTCGATCCGGCCTTGTCCGCCGTCATCTCGGCGGCCGAAAGGAGATAGTTTTGTCCAATAAACCTACCGGGAAGCTGAAGATAATCCCTTTAGGCGGTCTCGGAGAGATCGGAAAGAACATGACCGTTCTTGAATACGGCGACGACATGATCGTTGTCGACTGCGGTCTTGCCTTCCCCGATGAAGATATGCTCGGTATCGATATGGTCATCCCCGACATATCGTACCTTGAAGCCAACAAAGAAAAGCTGCGCGCTTTCGTGATCACGCACGGCCACGAGGACCACATCGGCTCGCTCCCCTATGTTCTCGATAAGGTCTCTGCGCCCGTTTTCGGAACGCGCTTTACCCTTGCGCTGATCGAGCACAAGCTCGAGGAGCACAGCATCATCGACGCGATCCTGCATTGCGTTGCCCCCGGCGATACCGTCGAACTCGGCTGTTTCAAGATCGAATTCATCAAGGTCAGCCACTCCATCGCCGGCGCTGTCGCCCTCGCGATCACAACACCCGTTGGCGTCGTGATACATACCGGCGACTTCAAAGTCGATTACACACCGATCGACGACGAGCCGATCGACATCAACAGCTTCGCTTCCTACGGCAGCGAAGGCGTGCTTGCGCTGATGATGGACAGCACCAACGCCGAACTCGAAGGCGTCACGCCCTCCGAAAGGGAGCTCGGCAAGACCTTCGAAAAGGTTTTTACCGAAGCCGAAGGCCGCGTTATCGTCGCATCCTTCGCCAGCAATGTTTACAGGATCCAGCAGGTCATCGATACTGCGGTCCGCCACGACCGCGTGATCTGCTTCCAGGGGCGTTCGATGGTCAATATCGCCCGCATCGCATTCGAGCACGGATATCTTAACCTTCCCGACAACAGCGTTGTCGATATCGATCAGCTCAAGAATTACGAAAACAACCGCATCTGCGTTCTGACGACCGGCAGCCAGGGCGAGTCCATGAGCGGACTTTTCCGAATGGCGAACGCCAATCACCGTCTGATCGTCGGCAAGGGCGACACCGTCATTCTTTCCGCCTCCGCGATCCCCGGCAACGAGCGCAGCGTCGGCCGCGTCATCAACCAGCTTTTCCGTCGCGGCGCGAACGTGATCTACGACCGGCTTGCGGACGTTCATGTTTCGGGCCACGCAAGGCGCGAGGAGCTTAAGCTGATGTTCCGCCTGCTGAAGCCGAAATATTTCATTCCCGTTCACGGCGAAACGAGGCATCTCTACCGCCACGCTCGCCTTGCGGAGGAAATGGGCATCGCGCCAGGCAACGTTTTCGTTATGGAAAACGGCAGTATCCTCGAGATCGACCACAGGGAAGCGAAGCTCAACGGCAATGTTTCTTCCGGCTCGATCCTTGTTGACGGCCTCGGCGTCGGCGATATCGGAACGACCGTGCTTCGTGAAAGGCGGCTTTTGTCCCAGGAAGGCATGTTCTCGATCATCATCCCCGTTCAGAAATCGACGGGCGAGCTGATCGGCCTTCCGGAGATCATCACAAGGGGCTTCATCTACCTCAAGGATTCCGACGAGCTGATCGCGGAAGCGAAGCAGTATGCCTTCGACCAGTCCGTGCAGCTGCTCGAAAAGCACCGCGGTCCGGACTGGACGGCGTTCAACGCGGCGATGAAGAGCGCGATGAAAGCATTCCTGCTCAACAAAACGAAGCGTACACCGATCATCGTTCCGATCGTTGTCGACATCGAGCTTTGAACCGATGCGTCGGCGCAAACGTTATATTTTAAGGGACTATGAACGATATCAGGGAAAAAACAGCCGAACTTGCGGAATTGCTGAAGGCAAGCGAGGAATACGCGGACTTCAGGCAGGCTGCCGAATCGGTTAACCGAAGCGCATCCGGCGCCGCCCTGCTCGCCGAATACCGACGGCTGCGGCAGAAGCTGCAGGCAGCCGAGCTTTCCGGAGCGGACTGCGCGGAAGAGCTTGAAAAGCTTCAAAAACTCGGCGAGCTTCTGCAGATGGACCCGGTGACGAGCGAGTATCTTTTCGCCGAATACCGCCTCAACGGACTGCTTGCCGGGATCTACAAGGATCTTGCGGGCGCCGTCGGCGCCGATCTCGGTCTTGCGGACTGAAGCATCCCCACGAAAACCGTTCATACTTAACAAAACGAAGAGGTTTTGAAAATGAAGCCGAAAAAAGACCATCAAAACAACGATATCGGTTTTTCCGATGAAAATAACGCCGTTTCCTCAGTCGATCCCGACGATTTCGGGCTTGACGAGTTTTTGAACGATTTCGATCCCGACCTGTTCGAATCCGAAGAAGCTTCCGCGCAGGCGGAGACCGAACCGGAGAACGCGGCGGAGAACGTTCCGCAAACCGCCGATGAGTTCGGTTCGGCATCCTCCGATGCGGTTCTCGAAGAAATCGCCGCCGAAGCGGAGGAAGTCCCGGAGACCGCCGAAGAAAACGGTGAATCCGACTTATCTTCCGGGCTTGCTGCAGCAGGAACGGATGAATATGAGGAGATCACGGAGATCGAAGAAGCGGAAGACTCAAAAGACAGGTCCGATGATGAACCGGCGGAAAGCGACGGTTATATCGAGATCGACGATTCCGAGCTCGAAAGCGATTATGAGGACATCACCGCGGCCGCTCTCGGAACGGATGACAGCGAAGATGAGTTTTCCGAGATCGATCCTGCGGATTTCAAGCTTCCCGGCGCCGAAAGCGAGGTTTTTGACGGCGTTCTTTCGCCCGAGGAGGAAAGCAAGCTTTACACGACAGTTAACTTCCCCGCCGTCCCGAAGCCCGTCGACCAGCTGAAATCCGATGCGGAGCGCTATGAAAAAGGAGCGCGCGGCGGCGCCGATAAGGAAGAAGAGAAAACCGAACGAAAGAAGAAATTCAAGAAAGGCATGAGGATATTCTGGAAAATTTGGAAAGTTGCGAGGATCCCGGTAATCATCGGCGTCACGCTGCTGATAACTTACCTTCTTCTGACGAAAGTCGGAAAGAAGCTCTATGAGAACTACCTCCTGCCCGTTGATCTGAACGACAGCACACCCGTCGTTGTGACTATTCCCGACGGCAGCGGCGCTTCCGCGATCGCGAAGATCCTTTACGAAGCCGGCGGCGAAGACGCACCGGGCCTCATACGGCATAAAGCCGTTTTCAAGGTCTATGTTGATTTCATCGGCAAATCCTCAAGACTGCAGGCCGGAACATACGTTCTTTCGAGGAATATGAGCATACCCGACATCGTCGACGTCATCTGCCGCGGTGAACCGCCGAGGGAGATCATAAAGATAAAGGTCGTTGAAGGTATGACGATCGAAGCAATGGCATCGAAGCTCGTTTCGGACGGCATCCTCGAAAGCCCCGACCGATTCCTTGAACTCTGCGTAACGGGCGAAGCTTTCGTTAAGGATCATCCCTTCATTTCCGATATCCCCGTTGATGAGACCGGCGAAAGGCGCTATGTTCTCGAGGGCTTCCTCTTCCCCGATACTTACGAGATCTATGTCGGCGCGAACGAGGAGACCATTATCGACAAGATGCTTTCCCGCTTCGAGCAGATCTTCGGCGCCGTCTATTCAGCGAGGGCGGAAGAACTCGGGCTCAGCATGTATGAGATCGTCACTCTCGCATCCACGATCGAAAAAGAAGCGAGGGTCACCGAGGACTTCGCGAAGGTCTCTGCAGTATTCTACAACCGTATGGACCGCGACATGTCGCTCGATTCCGACGCAACGCTCGAGTACATCCTGAAAACGGGCTCGATCAGCCTGACGGAGGAGCAGCTTGCGACCGTTTCCGGCTACAATACGCATGTCAACCGCGGTCTGCCGCTCGGCCCCGTCTGCAACCCGGGCAACGCCGCGATCAACGCCGCGCTTTACCCGAACACCGAATACATGGACGAAGAGTTCCTCTACTTCTGCCTTATGGATTCGAAGACCGGCGCTCTCGTTTACGCGAAAACGCTCAGTGAGCACAACGCGAACGTCGCAAAATACAGCCCGAATTGGTAAACAATGAGCTTCGAAGGATTCAGCAAAGAAACATTCGAATTCCTTTTCGAGATCACATTCAACAACAATGTCGAATGGTTCAGCGAAAACAGGAAGCGCTATGAAAAGTTCGTGCGCGACCCTATGCGTGCGCTTGCGGCGGAACTGATGCCGACCGCGCTTCGGATCGACCCGAACTTCAATCCGAAGGTCAATTCCTCCGTTTCGAGGATCCGCCGCGACACGCGCTTCACCTATGATAAGTCCCCCTTCCGCAACCATATGTGGATCGGGTTCCGCTACCCCAACACGCGGATCAGCGAAGGCTGCACGCTCTATTTCGAGATCACGCCGAACGGGTATTCCTACGGAATGGGCTTTTATTCGACCTCGACCGCATTCATGGCGGCGTACAGAAAGCGGCTGCTCGCGGACCCCGCGGGTTTTCTCGAACTTGCGAAACCGCTCGAAAAACGCGGCTTCAGAGTCAGCGGCGAACCGTATAAGCGGGACCGTTTTCCCGATGCGCCTTCCGCCATCAAGCCTTACATCAACCTCAAGTATTTCTATTGGACCGCCGGCTTCACCGGAGTTTCGGATGTCATAGCGCCGTCCGACATTGCCGAAAGGCTGAAAGCCGATTTCACGGCATGCGAACCGATGTACAAGCTCATGCAGTCCGTGCTCGCTTCCGTCGGCGAAACCGAACAGTAAACAGCATCAAGGGATTGAAAAAGAACCGGCTCAAAAACGAAACCGAAGCCTGCGGGGAATGCGGGAAAACAGCGCGAAAGGGCAAACCGCCCTTTCGTTTGCTTGATTTCGTTATTATTGCCGCCGTTGTTCTTATCAGCCTTGCGCCGCTGCTTTTTCTTCCGAAGGATGAGGGCAGCACCGTTGTCATAACCTGGCACGGCGAGGAGATCTACCGCGGAAGTATCACGAAGGATCAAACGGTTGTCACACCCGACGGACTCAATACGATCGTGATCGAAAACGGCAGCGTCCGAATGGAGAACGCCGAATGCAGGGACAGGATCTGCGTCCGCTCCGGCGCGGCGTCACCCTCGCATCCGATCGTCTGCCTGCCGAACAGGGTCGTTGTGACAGTTATCGGAACGGAGGAGGTGGACAGCGGAACATGGTGAAGCCCGGCTCATTTTCTCCGACAAAAAAACTCGCCCTTGCCGCGCTGATCGCCGCCGCCGCGATAATTGTCCACACCGTCGAAGCGCTGCTTCCGCCGCTGATCCCCGGCATTCCCGTGCGTCTCGGCCTTGCGAACGTTTTCACGCTGCTTGCGCTGATGCTGCTCGGTGCGCCTTATGCTGCTGCCGTCGCCATTGTTCGCTGCGTTGTGGCAGTGCTGATCACCGGCGCCGTTTCGCAGCTTCCCTACAGCCTTGCAGGAGCGCTGCTTTCGTTCGCGGCGATGTTTATGCTCGAACCGCTCCGCTGCCGGGGCAGGCTTTCGGCTGTCGGCGAGAGCGTTTTCGGCGCGTTTGCCTTCAACCTCGGGCAGCTCGGCGTCGGTATTCTCATCGCCGGCCGGGCAATGTTCTTCTATTTTCCCGTCATGAGCCTTCTTTCGGTGCCGACGGGGATATTCACCGGACTTATCGCACACTATATTTTCAAAGTATTAAGCAGGAATTTCAATGCCGAACAAAACAGATAAAAAGCATGTGGAGCTGCTTGCTCCCGCCGGTAATTTCGAAAGGCTGAAGGCCGCTGTCCGCTACGGAGCGGACGCCGTGTACCTCGGCACGACCGCGTTCTCTCTCCGCAACATGGCCGACAATTTCACGCTCGACGAGCTTCGCGAAGCCGTGCGCTATTCGCATGAGCGCGGCGTCAGGGTCTACGTCACGGTCAACGCCTTCATGCGCGACAGCGAGCTTGGTTCTCTTGCGGATACGCTCGTTTCGATCGCCGACGCCGGCGCCGACGCGCTGATCATCAACGATCCTTCTGTCATCCGCACGGCGCGGCGCGTGATCCCGGATATGCCCCTCCACCTCAGCACCCAGGCGAACACGCTGAATTCCGAAGCGGCGCTTTTCTGGCACGAGCAGGGCGTTTCAAGGATCGTCCTCGCGCGCGAGCTGACGATCCGGGAGATCGCCGAAATGCGCCGGAAGCTGCCCGAAACGCTGGAGCTCGAGGCCTTCGTTCACGGCGCAATGTGCGTCAGCTATTCCGGGCGCTGCCTTCTGAGCAACTATATCGCGGGCCGCGACAGCAACAGGGGCGAATGTGTTCAGCCCTGCCGCTGGAGCTATGAATTCCGCGAGCGCGGCAAGGGCGGCGAATTCTTCACGCTCGAGGCCGAGCCGACCGGCAGCTATATTCTGAACTCCCGGGATATGTGCATGGCCGAGCATCTCGACGAGCTTATCGACGCCGGCGTCGTCAGCCTCAAAATCGAGGGCCGGATGAAATCTATCCTCTACGCCGCAACGGTCGTCAACGCCTACCGTATGGCACTCGACGGCGCGGATATGGGCGTCGTTATGGACGAGCTGAACCGCATCAGCCACCGTCCCTACACGACCGGCTTCATGCTCGAAAACGACGGCGAAATGATCGCTCCGGATTCCGGCGCGTATATCCAGGATTACCGCATCTCCGCCGTCGTTCTCGATTACGATGATGAAGCGAAAACCGCTTTGATCGAGCAGCGCAACCGCTTTTTCGACGGCGATACGCTGAGCATACTCTCCCCCGGCGACGTACAGCGCAGCTTCCGCGTGGAAGGCATCCGCACCGAAGCGGGCGAGCCTGCGGACAGCGCGCCGCACCCCTGCGAAAGGCTGATCATCGGCTGCCGCGAAAAGCTCCTTCCGGGGGATATCCTGCGGCAGGCTAACTGACGCCGCTTCTTTTGCTTTTTTGCCCGGGGATCACGGTCCGCCGGGCTTTTTGTTCCGATTCTCCCTTTTCTTCATAATGGCGTTACCTTCTGCCCGCAAAAGCTGATATAGAGGGTGAAGGCCTTTAATCAAAAAGGAGGACAGCTTCCTTGAACGACCGCGAGATCATCGAACTTTTTCTTGAACGCGACCAGACCGCGATAGAGCGCGCTCAGGCGGAATACGGCGAGAGGCTTCGCCGCATCGCGCTCGGAGTGACCGGCGACGCGGGGCTTGCGGAGGAATGCGTCAACGACGCCTATCTCGAAGCCTGGAACCGCATCCCGCCGAATAAACCCTACGGTTATCTTTTCGCCTACCTCGGAAGGATCGTCCGCTTTACGGCGATCAACCGGATGGAAAAGGAGAACGCGAAAAAGCGCAGTGCGGAGCTCGGCGAGCTTACCCGCGAGCTTGAAGAGTGCCTGCCTTCGTCGGCGGACACCGCAAACGAGATCGAGGCGAGGCTCCTCATGCGCACGATCAACGCATTCCTGCGCACCGTGCCTGAGCAGAAGCGGAATATCTTCATTCGAAGGTACTGGTTCTTCGATCCCGTCGAGCGCATCGCCGAGCTTAGCGGCAAAAGCGTCGGAAGCGTGAAGATGACACTTATGCGGCTTCGGAAACAGCTCAGGGCGCAGCTTGAAGAAGAAGGCTTTACGGTCGATTGAGGGAGCCGTCCTCAAAAGGAGAAAATTATGAACAGCAAAGAATATCTCGAATCGCTCGGCGGCATCGACAACGAACTGATCGAAAGCGCCGCCGCAATGAAAAAGGCGCCGCGCCGCAGATACGGCATTTTTGCAGGCGCAGCCGCGGCCGCCGCAGTTATCGCCGCCGGGATCCTTTTCGCATCTGGCGCATTCGGAGGCAGGCCGAAGGGCGATATGAGCGCCGTACTGCCCGATGAAACCGGGCAGCCCTCGGCATCGGCGCCGGCTTCCGCACAGCCGAATACCGACCCGACGCCCGTTCCGACCGCCGCACCGGATCCGTTCCTGCCCGATGATATCGCCGGGATCGGAGATGATGAGCTCGGAATACGCCTTGAGGACATGGACGTCGGCAACTATTTCATCTATGACGGCAGGGTGTATCAGCCCTGTATGCAGTATGTTTCCTACGTTCAGCTGGAGGTCTTCGGCCTCATCGGTCAGAAGGTCGCAAACGTTGCCTTCATTTACGGCGGCGGCGATGAAGCGGACGGCTCGGGTTTTGTAACGGATAATATCAGCGGCTCGTTTACCGCCCCCGTTTACGAGCTGCGCGGCTGCGATCCCCGCAAGCTCCTCGGTCTTATTCATGACGGCGAGCTGAGCGTCTGCTTCTCCGGCAGCGGCGTCGTGACCGGCGGCGATCTTTTCGAAGGCGCATTCTCGCTCCGCGATAGTTTGAGCGCGCTGCTTTATGAAGGCTATGACCGCGAAAGCGACGGATATTCCGAAGTCCCGACCCGCCGTCTCGATCCCGCGGCGTATCCCGCGATCGGACGCTTCATCGATGCGCTGTACGGCACAGAATTGGTCGAAAACCCGCATAAGAACGTATACGCCGATGCGGTGTTCTATCTGCATCTGATGCTCGATAACGGCCTGCGCGTCGAACTGACCCTTATGAGCGACGGCAGCGTCTTCTTCCCCGATACCTTCTCGGAAGCGATGCTCCGGCTCGACGGCGCCGCTGCGGATGAACTTATCGCCCTACTCAGAGCCGGCGAAGGCGATGAAGCCGTTCTTCCCGAGCGCGATCTCGAATGCCAGGCCCGGTATCTGCGCAGTCTCGGCGGCGTAGGCGCTTACCTCCCCGCCGCTGTGCCGAACGGCTTCTTCATCGAATACTTTGACGCCGAGCCCGTTTTCGGCGGCGAAGTGACGCCGACCGGTTATTCACACGCCTGGATGCACCTTAAATGCGCCGATGAATACGCGCTTATCGAGTATTCCGTTTACGGGCGCTCCGCTTACGAGGCTTCGCCGAGGTACGCGCAGCATGACGATCTCACCGTCGGCGCGGTCATGCCTGTGCCGATCGAAGAGTTCACGCGGGAAAGCATCCTCGACTGCATTTTTAACAAGGAAGGCGAGGAACATTCGCTCTATGCCGCCGTCGCCGTCGGTGATTATGTGATCTATGTCTATACGACCTATATCATCGACGATGAAACGGGTTCGCCGATGGGTCTCGACGGTCTCGTGGATACGGTCTATGAGCTGATCGTTTCAGCCGCGAACCAAGCATAAACCGATTATTATCGAAACAGCGGATCGGTCAGCCGGTCCGCTTTTCATATTCGATCGGGGAGCCTCCCCTGCTTTTTCAAAACGCTCCGCAGATAAACCGCCGCGATGAACAGCTCGAGCCCTTCGCCGACGCATGAAGCGAGCAGATAGCCGTAGATATGCAGCGTTTTCACGGCGGACAGGATGATGATCAGAATGAGCTGGAGCCCTTCGCCGATGAGTGCGATTATGAGTACGCCGCGCTGTTTCATCAGCCCGTTCAGGATCGCCCGCACTGTGATCTGGAAGTAAACGAACCCGGCCTTAAAGGTCAGAAGAAAGAAGCAGAGCCCCGTCGGTTCAAGGCCGAACAGCGCCTTCGAAGTTTTTGCGAGATACGGCAGAGCCGGGATGTTGATCGCAAAAAACGCCGCCGCTGCCGCGAAAAAGCAACGCTTTGCGATCCGCTTTATACCTTCACCGTCCCCCGCCGCGCAGCAGGCCGACGCCGCCGGAAGCGCCACTGCCGAGACAGCGCCGATGAACGCCATCGGGATCATCACGAGCGGGATCGCCGCCGCATTCAGCGCGCCGATAGAGCTGAGGGCCTCGCTTCGGGTATATCCGGCGAGCATAAGGCGGCCCGGAAGCATCAGCGAGGCGCAGACCGAAAAGACCGTTCCGGCAGCGGCTGTCAGAGCAGCCGGAACGAGGATCGGGATCAGCATCGCGGCGGCCTTCCCCGCCGTTCCGCGTGTTTCGGGATTCTCACGGCAGAAAAGCCTTTTATATGAACCCGAAAGGAAGCTCACACTCACGAATTCGCTGCCGAGCATCCCCGCCATGATCAGCGCGGTCTTCATGCCGCTGCCCTCCGCCGAAAAGCGTTTCAGAAGCAGCAGCACAAGGAGGAAGCGAACGCTCTGCTCCGTGAGCTCCGAAACCGCCGTCCTTCCGACTTTTCCGAAAGCGATATGCACCGATTTCAGGATGTTTTCGATCCCCGTCAACAGGATGCAGAGCATCACAAGCACGATCGAAAGCGCTGCGCCGCCGTCGCCTATCAGCTTTTCCGCAACGCTTTTTCGGAGCATAAACAGCGGAAGAGCCATCGCGGCGAAGATC
>JAEEYN010000148.1 GCA_016288175.1 Bacillota bacterium
GACCCGGATGTTGAAAAAGGCCGGATCTGCAAGCAGACTCCGGAATCCGGCGAAACGGCGGACAGCGGCACCGTTGTCGAAGTCTGGCTTTCAAACGGCACAACGACCGTCAGCATGGAGAACCTTGTCGGCAAAACGCTTGAGGAAGCGACCCCGATCCTTGAAAAACTGAATCTTATGATCGAATCCATCGATTACGAGGCTTCGCATGAACCGGAAGGGACGATCATCCGTCAGTCGATACCGGAGGGCACGGAGCTTGTGAACGACGGCATCGGCGAATCAATCCGCCTTGTCATCAGCGGTTCGGAGGGAAGGACCCTCGTTCCGATGCCGGATCTTATGAACATCACGACGCCCGGCGGTATCCGCAGGGTCATGGAGGCCTACCGCGTCCGCGGCACACGCTTCCACTACAGCAAAACAACGAAGGCCGAGGCCGGCGCAGGCAGCACCGCGCTCGTCTTCTCCCAGAATCCGCAGGCAGGTCTCCCGTTCGTGCCCTCCGAAAACGATATCGATATCTATCTCTACGCCGATTACAGCAGGCTCTGCTGCGCGAATATCGATTTCAGCATGCCGATCGAGGAAGAGGATACGCTCGTGGAGGTCGTGATGACGACCGATTACGGCGATTTCGTGCTCTTCGAGGAGGTCTTCGATCCGACGGAGAATTGGAATTTCCGCTTTACGGCAGGCTATCTTTACGAAGGAACGCACGAGTGCGTCGTCTATAGGAACGGAACGGAAATGTTCCGCTTCAATGCGGATTTTGTCAAGCGCAAAGACTGACGCGGCGAAGGCAGAGCGAATGGACAACGTTAAAAACGGATTGATAATCAAGGGCGTCGGCGGGTTCTATACCGTCCTCGCGGAGGATAAAGCGGAATATGTCTGCAAAGCCCGCGGCCTTTTCCGCAAGCAGCAGGTCACGCCCGTTGTGGGCGACCGCGTCGAATTCGCCCTCACCGACGGCGCCGAACCTTCCCCGGATCCGCGCGCCGCGAACGGCTATCTGCTCGCGATCCTGCCGCGCAGGAACGAACTCATCCGCCCCGCGGTCGCGAACATCGACAGGCTTTTCATCGTCATTGCCGCTTCGAGGCCGCTGCCGGATCTTCTGCTCGTCGATAAGCTCCTGATATTCTGCGAAAAATACGGCATCGAGCCGCTGATCGCGATCAACAAATGCGATGAAGCGGAGCCCTCCGCCGTTCAAAGCCTGCTTGCGGAATACGCGCCGGCGGGCTACGAGACCTTTGTCGTTTCCGCGGAAACGGGCGAGGGCCTCGATGAACTCCGCAAAAGGCTCGGCGGCAAGGTCATCTGCCTTGCGGGGCAGTCCGCCGTCGGGAAATCCTCGCTTCTCAACGCGATGCTGCCCGGCGCGGAGCTCGCCGTCGGAGGCCTTTCGAGAAAAACGGAGCGCGGCAGGCACACGACGCGGCATACGGAGCTGATCCCGCTCCCGGGCGGCGGCGCCGTGCTCGACACACCTGGCTTCAGCTTCCTCGATTCGCTGGAGCTTCCGCCGGAGGAGATCCGGCTCATGTACCCGGAGCTTGCCGGCGCGGAGGAAAACTGCCGCTTCACGGGCTGCCTGCATGTTTCGGAACCGGGCTGCTACGTTAAAAGAGAACTTCTGAAAAACAACGGCATTACCGAACAAAGATATGAACGCTATGTCCGGCTCGTCAAAGAGGCGGAAGAGCAGAGGAGGCACAGATATGATTAAAATTGCACCTTCGATCCTTTCTGCGGATTATGCTTCCCTCGGGGAAGCGGTCGATCTTTTAAAACCCTGGGGCGCGGATTATGTCCACCTCGACGTCATGGACGGCGCATTCGTTCCGAACATCACCTTCGGCGCGCCGATGACGAAGGCGCTTCGGAAGCATACCGACCTTGTTTTCGACGCGCATCTGATGGTCGCCGAGCCGGCGAAATGGGTGCAGGATTTCAAAAACGCCGGCGCGGATATCGTCACGATCCATGTCGAGGCCGATCATCACGCCCACCGTACGCTGAATCTGATCCGCTCCCTCGGCATGAAGGCAGGCATCGCGATCAACCCGCAGACGCCGCCCTCCGCCGTCGAATACCTTCTCGAGAGCTGCGATCTCGTGCTCGTGATGACGGTCAATCCGGGCTTCGGCGGGCAGAAATTCATCCCGGAAGCTGCGCGGAAGATCGCTGTTATAAAGCAGATGCTCAAAGAAAAAGGGCTTTCCGAAAAGGTCGATATCGAAGTCGACGGCGGCGTGAACAGGGAGACCGCCAAAGTCTGCAGATATTTCGGCGCGGACGTGCTCGTTGCCGGCAACGCCGTTTACTCATCGGAAGATCCCGCGGAAACGATCCGCATACTGCGCGGCGAATGAGCCGATAACCGAAGAAAAACAGGAATACTATGGCAAGAAAGATCCAAGCAAAAGAACCCGGAGAACCGAAAATCCCGATAATCATCCGCAGCATGGACGACGTTATGCACCAGTCCATGATGCCCTACGCGGAGCACGTCATTCTGGAGCGCGCTCTGCCGCGCGTTGAGGACGGTTTAAAGCCCGTTCAGCGCCGCATCCTCTATACGATGATGGAGCTTAACCTTTCGCCGGATAAGCCCCACCGCAAATCCGCGCGTATCGTCGGCGACTGCCTCGGCAAATACCATCCCCACGGCGACAGCTCAGTTTACGACGCGATGGTCCGTATGGCGCAGGATTTCAACATGCGGCTGCCGATGGTCGACGGCCACGGCAACTTCGGCTCGATGGACGGCGATTCAGCCGCCGCGATGAGGTATACCGAGGCCCGCATGACCGCCGCCGCGATGCAGATGCTTCGCGATATCGACAAGGACACCGTCAAATTCAGCCTGAATTTCGACGACACCCTGAAGGAGCCGGATATCCTGCCGAGCCGCTTCCCGAACCTTCTCATCAACGGTTCGAACGGCATCGCCGTCGGCCTCACGACCTCCATCCCGCCGCATAACCCCTGCGAGGCGATCGACGCCGTGATTGCGAGGATCAACGATCCGAAGATCAGCCTCGATAAACTGCTTTCGATCATGCCCTGCCCGGATTTCCCGACGGGAGGATATCTCCTCAACTCGCCGGAGATCCGCGCCGCATACGAAACGGGAAGGGGAAAGCTCATAAACCGCGCGAAAACGCATTTCGAGCCGCTGAAGAACGGCAAAACGAACATCGTCATCACGGAATTCCCCTACCAGGTCAACAAAGCCGCCGCGCTCGAGAAGGTCCTTTCCCTAGTTCAGCAGAAGAGCAAATCCGCGTTCGCCGGCATCAGCGACATCCGCGATGAATCGGACCGCACGGGCATCCGCGCCGTCATCGAGGTCAAGAAGGATTTCGACCCGGAGAAGGTGCTCGCCGCGCTTTTTAAATATTCCGACCTGCAGAAGACGGTTTCGGTCATCATGGTCGCGATCGCTGACGGCAAGCCGAAGCTGCTGCCGCTCACGGAGCTCATCGACTGCTATATCCGCCATCAGGAGGACGTCGTAACAAGGCGCTGCCGCAGCGAGCTCGAAGCGGCGGAGCGCCGCGCGCATATCCTCGACGGCCTCATGATCGCGCTTCTCAATATCGACGAGGTCATCGCCCTCATCCGCGCTTCGAAATCCCCGAAGGCGGCGAAGCAGGCCTTGATGGAGCGCTTCGAGCTCACAGGCGTGCAGGCGGACGCGATCCTCGACCTCCGTCTGCAAAGGCTCACGAATCTTGAGCAGCTCGAGATCGAGCGCGAGCATAAGGACGTCAAAAAGCAGATAGAGCGTCTCCGCGGCATCCTCGGTTCGAAGAAAAAGCTCCATGCGCTGATCATCGACGAGCTGACGGAGATCCGCAAAATGTTCGTTTCCGAGCGCCGCACGACCCTCATCGACGCGGAAGGCGAGGAGACTTTAGTTGAGTCGAACGAGGTCATCGCCGAGCCCGCGACCGTTATGATCCTCCCCGAAAACCGCATCCGCAGGCTCCAGCCGAAGCTCGTGACGCTCGAGCTCATCGAGCAGGAGAAGCCCCTCGCCGTTTTCGGAACGCAGACCGATTCGAGCATCCGCCTCTTCACGAGCCACGGCGCGCTGCTGACGATCCCCGTTTCCGATATTCCCGAGCAGAAGCCCGATAAAAAGCCGACCAACCTTTCCGCGATCATCGAAGTCGAGCATGACGAGCGCGTGCTCGCCGCCTTCCAGGATCCGTTCAC
>JAEEYN010000149.1 GCA_016288175.1 Bacillota bacterium
CGCCCGAGCGGCACGGAGCCGAAGCTGAAGCTCTATGTCGGCGCAAAGGCGGGGGACGAAGCGGCGGCGACCGAAAGGATGAACGCCATTATGGCGGCGGGCGACGCGATCGTCTCCGCGCTGCTGAAATAAAGCCGCAAAAGGCGAAGCTTCCGAACGGACGAAAGGGACAGATCTATGAAAAAGACAATACGCATCGCCGCTTTGATCATCGCGGCGGCTTTGACCGCGGCGCTGTTCACCGGATGCGGCGGGAAGAAGGACCCGGAGGACGGCGGCGAAACGACTCCGGCGCCGGAAGACGGCGGGAAACCGGAGCTCGAAAGCCTGCTGGACAGACTCGGTTATGATTACGTTCGCCTTGACGACGCGCTTACGGATGCGGAGTATGTCGCGCTTTTTGAAACGGAGCTCGAAAAAGGCCGCGCGGAGGGCTATACTCCGATCCTGCTCCCGTTCACCGAGGGCAGCGGCTTGCTTGCCGAAAGCATGGGTATGAGGTTCGATGAGGGCTACGATGTTTCCGCGGAGCTCGCAAAGCCTTTGCCGAACGGCGAGAAAGTCATTGCGGACCGCACCGCCGAGTTTGAAAGCTCCCTGAAAGAAAGCATCGACAGCTTTTTCGGCGATATCCCGCAGAACGGGCTCGGCGAACCGGACGGCTCCGAAGGCGGCGACGCCGGGATCGCGTTCGGCGGCATCACCGAGGCCGGCTATTACGGAAATGCCCATGTGCTGCTTGTCAAGCTCCCGACCGATAAACCGTGGGAAGCCGCGCTGTATCTCCCCTTCGGCGGTTTCAATGAATGCCCGGAGCCGCAGGATATGGCGGCCGTGCTGAAGCTTTGGTATGAAAAGTACGGCGCCGTTCCGGCCGTCATAACTCACGATATGCTCGATATGTACCTGCCCGCTCCGCTCGAGGAGGACAGCGCTGCGGCCGCGGCGAGGGAGCAGCTCGCTTTCGATTACGACATGGTGATGTTCGGCGAGATGCTGCCGTACTATGTCTATACTCTGACGCAGGCGCGCAGCTGGTCCTTCTGGTGGGATTGACAGGCGGCAAGAACCCGTGAAAAAGGCTGCGGAACGGATCCGAAGATCCTTCCGCAGTTTGCTTTTTTGACCGTATGACGGACCGCGGGCACAGCACGTTTCGGAGCCGCCTTGCCCGCGTGCTTGAAAACGCGAAGCTTGTCGGAATGAGCTCCGCCCCTATTCTGCGGCACGAGTACGAGGACGAAGCGCTTATGCCGGATATCGCGGTCTGTCAGACCCTTGAGGATTATCAAAACGGCGTGGACAGCGTGATGAAGTACATACCGGGCGAAAACCGAAAGGACGGAAGGACCCGCGGCAGCAGCCCGTGGGCCCGCTTTATGTCTTGACTTTTTACACTTTAGCCTTATAATATAATCAAAACAATGAAGCGGTTTTCGCTTCGGGGGAGAGAGCAGAAAAATGCCTCCGCCGGGGACGGAGACCCTGGTTGCGCCTTCGAGACGCGGAGAAAAACTCGCTGTTCCCCGGCGCATGGGAAGGAGAAAGCATTTGATATTCGGCAAACACATCAACCGCTATTACCTGCGGTACGCGCCTCTTCTGATCCTCGGCGCGGTCGCACTGATCCTCGTAGACTATTTCCAACTTATCATCCCGAAGCTGTACGGCATGCTGATCGACGGCCTCAATACCGGCTTTGCCGAGTATAACGGCGCGAAGGTCGCGTTCGATCTCGACTTTTTGCTCGACAAGATCTGCCTGCCGATCGTCGGCATCATCGTCGTGATGGTGATCGGGCGCTTCCTCTGGCGCGTCTGTTTCTTCGGCTCCGCGATCCGCGTCGAAACGAATATCAGGATCGAGATGTTCGACCACTGCAAGGACCTTTCGAGGGACTATTACCAGGTCAACAAGGTCGGCAACATGATGAGCCTTTTCACCAACGACCTCGACACGATCCAGGAATGCTTCGGCGACGGCATGCTGATGTTCTTCGACGCGCTGTTCCTCGGCATCCTCGGCTTCTATAACATGTGGCGGATGAACGTCGTGATGACCCTTCTGACGCTGATCCCGCTCGGGCTGATCCTCTTCATCGGAACGGTGATGGGCAAGGCCATGATGAAGAAATGGGAGGTCCGCCAGCAGGCGTTCTCGAACCTTTCCGATTTCGCGCAGGAGAGCTTCTCCGGCTATGCCGTGATCAAGGCGTTCGTGAAGGAAATGAAGCAGCTGCTTTCCTTCCGCAAGCTCAACATCGAAAACGAGGATACGAACGTCGACTATACCAAGGTTTCGACGATGATGCACGTTTCGATCGTCATGCTCGTCGAGACCGTCATCTGCGTCATCCTCGGCTACGGCGGCTACCTTGTTTACAAAAGCGTTTTCAGCGCCGGCAAGCTCGTTGAGTACATCGGCTATTTCTCCTCCGTCGTATGGCCCGTTCTGGCTGTTTCGATGCTGATCGAAAAGACCGCCCGCGGCAAGGCTTCGATGAAGCGCGTTTCGGAGCTCCTCGAGGCGAAGATCACGGTGAAGGACGCCGAAGGCGTTGAGGACATCGGCGAAGTCAAAGGCGGGATCGAATTCAGAAACCTCACCTTCCGCTATCCGGACGGCGAATTCGACGCGCTCGAGAACGTTTCATTCAAGATCGCGCCGGGCGAGAGCGTCGGCATCGTCGGCAAGACCGGCTCCGGCAAAACGACGATCGTGGACCTCATCCTTCGCACCTACAATGTTCCGGACGGGACGCTGTTCATCGACGGCAGGGACGTCAATACCGTTTCGATCCGTTCGGTGCGCGAGGGCTGCGCCTATGTTCCGCAGGATAATTTCCTTTTCTCGGATACGATCGAAAACAACATCAACTTCGCTTTCGACGAAATGGACGAAGCGGAGGTTGAGCATTCCGCCGTGCTTGCGGATGTTCACGACAATATCGCCGAATTCAAGGACGGCTACAAGACCATCCTCGGCGAGCGCGGCGTGACGGTCTCCGGCGGCCAGAAGCAGCGCATCTCGATCGCCCGCGCGCTGATGAAGAAGGCGCCGATACTGATCCTCGACGACTCCGTTTCCGCCGTCGATACCGATACGGAAAAGGTCATTCTGAAGAATCTCAGGGAGAGCAGAGCGGGGAAGACGACGATCCTCATTGCCCACCGCATCTCCACTATCAAGGGCCTCGACAAGATCATCTTCGTCGAGGACGGCCGCGTGACGGCGGTCGGCAGCCACGATCAGCTTCTCGAAAGCTGCGAGGAATACGCCCGAATGGTCGAACTGCAGCGCCTCGAAGAAGAGGCTGCGAAGTGAGGAGGTGACAGTTATGCATGAGTATTATCCCCTTCTCCTCGGCGGCGGCATCATCGGCCTCATCTCGATCGTGCTGATCATCGCTTACGCTTCCATCAAGGATAAAAAGCAGTCGATCGGCTTCGACCGCAACATGAAGGACGGCGAGATCATAAAGCGCCTTCTCCGCTATGCGAAGCCCTATACCGGCAGCTTCATCTTCGTCGGCTTCATCGTGCTTTTCGGCATTGCCTACGACGTCGTTTCCCCGATGATCATCGGCCATATCACCGCGCTCATCAAGGATAAATTCGAGCTTGCGGAGCTTTTCGTCAACGTCGGTATCTACGCCGGCATCCTGATCGTTTCGATGATCTGCACCTATGTGCAGGCGATCGTGCTGCAAAGGGTCGGCCAAAAGATCATCTCCGGCATGCGCGAGGACCTTTTCACGCATATCGAATCGCTTTCCCATGAGCAGATGAACTCGATGCCCGTCGGAAAGCTCGTCACGAGGGTCACGAACGACACAAACGCGATCTCGCTGATGTTTACGACGCTGCTTGTGAACCTTGTGAAGAATATGTTCATCATCGTCGGCGTGCTCGTCGCGATGTTCGCGCTCAACTATGAGCTGACGCTGATGGTGCTCTGCTTCGTGCCGTTCATCGTGCTGTTCACGGTCATCTTCCGTAAATTCGCGCGCCGCGCCTACCGCCGCGTCAAGGACCGCACGACGGATATCAACACCTATCTTTCCGAAAACCTTTCCGGCATCAAGATCACCCAGATCTTCAACCGCGAGGGCGAAAAACTCCGGGATTTCGAGGGCAAGAGCCGCGGCCTCGGCAAGGCGAAGCGCGAGCAGATCCTCGTTTTCGGCATCTTCCGCCCGCTGGTCTATATGCTCTATATTAGCTCCGTGCTCGCCCTGTTCTACCTCGGCGGCAAGGGCGTCCTCGACGGAACGACCTTCCTCGGGCAGGCGCTCGAAGCAAGCACGATCGTGAGCTTCTATATGTACATCTCGAAGTTCTTTAACCCGATCCAGAACCTTGCGGAACAGTTCAACTGGCTGCAGTCCGCCTTCGCTTCGGCGGAAAAGGTCTTCACGATCATGGATATCGAACCCGCCCTCAAGGATGCGCCGGACGCGATCGAGCTCGAGAACGTCCGCGGCGAGATCGAATTCCGCGACGTCTGGTTCAGCTACATCCCCGATGAATGGGTGCTGAAGGGCGTTTCCTTCCACGTCATGCCCGAGCAGACCGTCGCCTTCGTCGGCGCGACCGGCAGCGGCAAAACGACGATCCTTTCGCTGATCTGCCGCAATTACGAATTCCAGAAGGGCGAGATCCTGATCGACGGCATCGACATACGAAAGATAAAGACGGCTTCCCTCCGAAAGCACTTCGGCCAGATGCTGCAGGACGTCTTCCTCTTCTCCGGCACGATCCGCTCGAATATCCTTCTCGATAAGGAAGGCGTTTCGGACGAGGAGGTCATGAAGGCCTGCCGCTACGTCAATGCCGATCACTTCATCAACAGGCTCGAAAACGGGCTCGACGAGGTCGTGCGCGAAAGGGGCAACAACTTCTCCGCGGGCCAGAGGCAGCTTCTGAGCTTCGCAAGAACGATCGTGCATAAGCCCGCCGTGATGATCCTCGACGAGGCGACCGCGAACATCGACACGGAGACCGAGGTCCTTATTCAGGATTCGCTCGAAAAGATGATGAACATCGGAACGATGCTGATCGTTGCGCACCGCCTGTCTACGATCCAGCACGCGGACAACATCATCGTTCTCTCGAAGGGCGAGATCGTCGAACAGGGCAGCCACCGCGAACTGCTCGCAAAGCGCGGCAAGTATTACGCGCTCTATACCCTTCAGTTCGAGAAGGAAAAGCAAAGACTGAAGGCGTAAAGGCAAACACTTTGACGCAAAAGGCACGGGAGACCGTGCCTTTTTGTTTGTTGCATGACATCGATATAAAAGACAAAATCTAAAGGTAGCTGTTGACAAACATAGAGAATGATTATAGAATCGATGTGTCACAAATCGCTGCATTTATCTGGGGCGGCCGGAAACTGCAGCACAAAGGAGGGATCACTGAATGACAAGCAAACGAGTATTATCCTTCATTGTCTTTCTTTCTCTGTGTCTTACCGCTTTTTCCTGCGTCAGAAACAGGGGAGCAGAACAGACTGAAACGCCGAACATCGGCACGGAATTTCCGGAAGACAGCAGTACGAATGCTCCTGACAGCAGCACTTCACCGGAACCGCACGATACGCCGGAGCACGCGGAACCCCTCCGTTACAGCGAGGTTTTTGACCCGCAGACCGATTATGACAATCGCTTCGGAAGGGGCTATGCGAGCATGACGGAAACGCAGGATGCTTATTACTTCTGCGCTCCAAAGGGCGAATACTGCCGCTATTATGATAAGGCAGTTGGGGAAAGCGGCGTTCTTTGCGGAAAGCCGGAATGCATGCACGACGCCGTAAAGGCGAACAAATCCTGCAATGGCTATATCAGTCACTGCGATTCATGGATCAGCTGCTGCTGCGGCAAGCTGTATTTTGTGAGTGAGAACCCGAATAAGCCGGCCGAGTCCTGCCTTTATTGCATGGAGCTTGACGGGACGGGGAGGAAGGAGCTCCTTCGGTTCGATCCGGAGGATCCACATAATTCCGGGGATGCGTACATCCATCGCGGGAAGCTTTTCAGATTCGGCGCCGGGGAGGTCGTGCGCGAAAGCGTGCCGACGTGGGACTGGTTCTATACCTGCACCGATATAGAAACGGGAGAAACGACCGTTATCCGCGAGTTCGAGAGCTCTGCGGATTGCCCGAGACCGGTCCCGTTTTTCTTCGGGGATTACGTCTATGTGATCGAATCCCGTTTTACGGACAATAAAACGCGGATCCCGCTGGTCGAGATCTTCCGCTGGAGCATAAAGAGCGGAGAGCTTGAAAAAGTCTATTCGGCGCAGGATCCGGCGGTCCTCGGCCTCGAATTCACGATCTGGGTCGAGGCGGAAGACGAGATCTATATCGCTCCGACCATGCGGCAGCGCGGCGAGGAACAGTCGAAATTCTTCCGCATTTCCGACGGAAGGATAACAAAAACCTTCGCTTTCGGGGAGACGGGCTCCGTCCGCCTTGTTGACGGCGCGGCCGTTGCGGTGAACTTCCTCGTCGAGGAGGGGACCAATGTTCAGGTCATGGATTTTGAAGGGAACCTGCTCTATAAGGCGGATCTGACGACGGACTTTATCAATAGACTCGGAAGCAATATGAAACGGGCGGGCTATATGGCGGTGCTCGGCAGCGCGGATGAGCTGTTCTTCGTTTTCATCGCGGAATATGCGGACAAAAGCCGCGCGGAATGCCTCGTGCGCTACAAAAAGACGGGAGAAGGGCTCGAAGAGACCCTGCTCTGCGCCGACATAAAGAAACAGTAAAGTATCGGAAGAAAAAGAAAAAGGCACGGGCGACCGTGCCTTCTTTATATCGCACAGGCGCCGGACTGCCTCGTATGCGGCGCGCGGGAGGCCGCGGCGCAGCCCGAAAAGCGGAAGGCACAGCGCTCATGATTATATTTGCGCCATTTGATAAAACATAAACGCCCGCTATTGAAAACCAGGCGTTATTCCTGTATAATTATAAAGTCGGTTAATAGAACCTTGCGGCGAAAATGCGGGGAAAACGGCCGGCGGGGAGCGGATAAACGAAGATGAAATTCATTTCCTGGAACGTCAACGGCCTCAGAGCCTGCATGGGCAAGGGCTTCGGCGAGTTTTTCGCCGCGGAGGACGCGGATATCTTCGCTCTGCAGGAAACGAAGCTGCAGGAGGGCCAGATCGACTTCGCGCCGGAGGGCTATCACGCCTACTGGCATTACGCCGTGAAGAAGGGCTATTCCGGCACCGCCGTTTTTTCGAAGCAGGAGCCGCTTTCCGTCCGTTACGGC
>JAEEYN010000150.1 GCA_016288175.1 Bacillota bacterium
CACCACCGCTGCCGCCTACAATGCCCGCGTTTCGCAGGAAAAAGTCATGTCGGAGCTGCGCGGGTATAAGGACGTTTTCGAGAGTCTCCTTTTCGATCAGAAGGTCACGCGCGAGATGTACGACCGCCAGATCGACGTCATCACCGAGCGCCTCGCGCCGCACATGCGCCTTTACGCAACGCTGCTTAAAAAGAAGCACGGCCTTGATAAGATGACTTTTGCCGATCTCAAGATCGCTGTGGATCCCGAATACGATCCGCGCGTGACGATCGCGGAATCCCGAAAATACGTGAAGGACGCACTCTCGATCCTCGGCACGGATTACGCCGAAATGGTCGACCGCGCCTACCGCGAGCGCTGGATCGATTTCGCGAAAAATATCGGCAAGAGCACAGGCGGCTTCTGCTCCGGCATCTACCGCGGGAATTCGTTCATCCTGCTCAACTGGAACGACCGCATGGCGGATGTTTTCACCGTCGCGCACGAGCTCGGTCATGCAGGGCAGAATATGTACAGCGACGCAGCGCAGTCCTATTACGACTGCAGTCCGTCGATGTATCTTGTTGAAGCGCCGTCCACGATGAACGAGCTGCTGCTTGCGAATCATCTTGTAGATTCGAGCGACGACAAGCGTTTCCGCCGATGGGTGCTTTCGAGCCTTATCGCGAATACCTATTATCACAATTTCGTCACGCATCTTCGCGAAGCATGGTATCAGCGCGAGGTTTATAAGATAATCGACGCGGGCGGCAGCGTGAACGCGGAGATCCTCAGCGATCTTTTCAGGAAGAACCTCGAGCTTTTCTGGGGCGACGCCGTGGAGATCCCGGAGGGCGCGGAACTCACCTGGATGCGCCAGCCGCATTACTACATGGGTCTCTATCCCTATACCTACAGCGCCGGTCTCACCGTCGCCACGCAGGCGATGCTGCGCATCCGCAGGGAAGGCGAGCCCGCCGTTGAGGATTGGAAAAAGTTCCTCGCCGCCGGCGGCTCGAAGACGCCCGTGGAGATGGCAAAGATCGCCGGCTTCGATATCACCACGGACGGTCCGCTGAACGCCACCGTGGATTACATCGGCTCCGTGATCGACGAGATCTGCAGGCTGACCGAGGAGATCGACGGGATCACCGTTTGAAGGAAAGAATGAACGGCAAACCGGGGCGGACGGACCCCGTCCCGGTCATGCTCTGACCTTCGAGATTACCGCCGATACAGAACGTTTGATCATCAAAGGTGCCGGGCGTATACCCGCAGCTTTTGAACCGGAACCGTTAGGTATTGAACAGGATAGTAAAAATTCCCGTAAACACAATAACTGAGGAGGTTTGTATCATGTTGGATTACAGTATTGCCGAAAAAGCACCGTTTACCGTTGTCGGGACAAAGAGACGTTTCAATTCGGAAACAAGCTACCGCGAGATACCGAAGTTCTGGGACGAATGGTTTGCGCAGGGCGAAAACTGCCCCATAAAGGGGACCTTCGGCGTCTGCATCGATATGGAAGGCAAGGACTTTGACTACTGGATCGCGGATCTGTATTTCCCTTGGGAGGAGATCCCTGCGGGCTGCGAAACAAAAGTGATCCCGGGCGGCCTTTGGGCGCAGTTCCCCTGCACATTGGAAACGATCCAGGACACAAACACGAAGATCTGGTCGGAATGGCTGCCTGCGCTGAAAGGGTATTCTCTTGCGGGCGAATATGACATCGAGGTATATCTTCCGCCGGAAGAGGGCTCGAAGGAAATGACCGTATCGATCTGGGTGCCGCTCAGAAAAGGCTGAACGACATTTTAAGCATTACGGAATCTAGGGGGGATCCGATGAACAGTAAAAACAATACAGCGGTCGATCCGACCGTGAGCGAGGTTTTCCGGCGCTTTTTTGACGCCGTTCCGGTCTCTTGTGATATCATTGATACGAGCAGAGGGGATGCCGATTTCAGGAATACTGTCATTGTCGAAACGGATGAAGGCGAAAAGTATGTGCTGAAATTCGCATCGAATGATTTCACTTTCCCAGAAAAAATGCATATGTGGCAAAGGACCGTTGAAGAATATCGTCAATTGGGGTATTACTGCCCGCGCATATTCTGCGATAAAAGCGGAGGATTCCCGTCGGTCGAGTTCCGCGGACACAGCTGCTTTGTCCACGCGGAAGAGTTTTCGAAATACAGATCGCTCGAAGACAGGACTGCGGCGGATGAGGAAAAGATGGACGAAGAATACTCCAAATATCTCGAGGATATTTGGAGTATGACGGCAAAGATCGCGGCGAAAAAGCTGGATTATACGGATTATCCTTCGGCATACTGCCTCTTTGAAATATTCTGCCCGAGCGATGAAATCGATGAGGTCCTTGATAACGCTTTGAGTTGGAAGAAAATCGCCGAGTCCCTGCCGGCGGAGTTTTCGGAGCAGGTGCAAAGGATCTGGCGGCTTTGGAGCGACAACCGCGAAGAACTTCGTAAGATCTACGGGAATCTTCCGACATCGGTCTTTCAGGCCGACCTGAACGCAACGAACCTGCTCATAGACGACGAGGGCATGTTCCGCGGCGTTTACGATTTCAACATAGCGGGGAAAGAAGTTTTCCTGAACTATCTTATGCGCGAAAACAATACCGAGAGGATACCAGAAGCGCTCAAGATCGCAAGCAGATACTACCGTTTCTCGGAAGAGGAGAAAGCGGCGGCGCTTCCGCTTTTCCGCTGCCTGAAGCCCCTGTGGTGGACTGCGCTGCAGGCTCTCAAGGATGCCGGAGACGACAAAGAAGCTGTCAAACGCTGCCTTGAAAAAGCGGAAAAGCTCCTGACCGAAGAAAAAGATTTCGCAAGCTGTATGAACGGAACGCCAGCTTGATCCCGCCGTAAGGCTGCGGCACAGTGATCCGCGGATCCGGCACGTTTTCGCCGATGAAGTATACTTGATCCCGGGGCCGAAACTCCGTTGACATTTACGCGAAACGAATGTAAAATATGGCCGCAAACAGGCATTTTGCCTGTTGACTGAGATTATTTGGAGGCAATATCTATATGAAAAAGAATATTACGGTCCTTGCTGCCGCGCTGGCTCTGGTGATGGTCTTCGCGCTGCTCCCGTTTTCGGCGCTGAAAGCCGGCGCAAAGACGGACGAACAGACAAGGACGGTTCCAACCGGCTACAACGCGCATGACTACAACGAATGCGCGGCATTCCTCGAACTGACTGATGCCTACGGAACGAAGAACGGCACGAAGCTGAGCAGCAGCTACAACGTCAACGATCCCTCGACCTGGGGTACGAGCTACGGCCCGGATGAGGACTGGAATTACACCGACGTGCCTTGCTTCAGCTGGTACGATAACGGTTCGGAACTCATGCTGCGCCGCGTCTGCGTTGAGAGCTGCAACCTTTGCGGAGATCTCGACCTTTCCGGCTGCACCGCACTCAATTTTGTTCATTGTCCTGTAAATCAGCTGACGGGTCTGGATGTTTCCGGCTGCGCTGAGCTTGTTTATCTGAGCTGCTACGGCAACAGCTTTGCGGAGCTGAATGTTTCGGGCTGTGCCGCGCTGATCGAACTTGACTGCGCAAGCACGGGCATCACGGAGCTGGATGTTTCGGACTGCACTGCGCTTATGACCCTGTCATGCCAGATCAACGAGCTGACCGCGTTGGATGTTTCGCACTGCGCTGCGCTTTCCTATCTGCACTGTGAGCACAATCATCTGACTTCGCTGAATCTTTCGGGCTGCGCGAATCTCTACATGGTTTTCTGCTTCGAAAACGAGCTGACGGAACTGGATCTTTCTGAGGCATCGGAACTCGAAAGGCTGATTTGCTATACCAATAACCTGACGGAGCTTAACCTTTCCGCAAACCCGATGCTGACTTATCTTGACGCAACCGGGAATCACCTCAGGCAGCTCCGGCTTTCCGGCAGCGGCAGTCTGCCGCTCGATTCGGTCAGCGCCGAGGGCAGAGGCGCTTTCGACTGCGAGATCGTCTTCACCGCGAGCGACGTGCTCATGCATGCCTTCCCGAATTCCGGCGAAGAATTCCTCGGCTGGTACAATGAAAACGGCGAACGCCTTTCCGCCGGAACGACCTTCACCGGCGCATATAACGGCGAAAGCACGATTATCGCGCGGTTCAGCTCAAACGCGGTTGTGCCCGGCAGCGGCGACATCGACGGGGATGGCAGCACGACCGTGACCGATGCGATCATCGCTCTGCGCATCGCGATGGGCATCACTTCTGCCGATCCGGAGCAGATCGAAGCGGGCGATATGAACGGCGACGGTGCGATCGGCGTCAACGACGCGATCATCATTCTGCGCATGGCGATGGGGATCTGATCCTTCGCCTGTGGAATGTGCAGCTTGCTTTATGCGAAATAATCGGCAGTATGTTCCGGCTTGCAGATTAAACACGATATAATGGAAAAGCACGCGAAAGCGTGCTTTTTCGGCCGTATGCGCTCCGTACGTTATATTTTCAAAACGCGCGGTACGGCACCCCGCTTTTCTTTGAATCGCAGTCGATTTTGCCGTTGCGAAAGCCCGGAAGTTCGGTTATAATTGAGCTTATATAACCGACTGAAAGGCCGGAACCACGCTTCGGGGAGACGAGCTTACGAACGGGAAGAGGTGGCTCGGTATGGCGAAAGTCAAACTCACAATAACGGAAAGCAGCTGCAGAAGCGGCTATTTTGAAAAGGGACAGGAATTCATTGTCGGGGACCTTTGCCCTCCGCTTTGCCATGAACTTTGGAACAGCATCTATCCGCTTGTTTTCGCGCTGCAGAACGGAGCGTCGCTCGACCGCGGCGATACGCGGGCGAAAATGTTCGATGCGAAATGCCCGGACGGCGGGAGAGTATGCATTCACGGAGAAGTCCTGGAGACCCGCTGAAATGCGGTTTGCGGAAGGCTGAACGCGATCCTGTGATTTCGGCAATTTATCGACGAAAAATGTATTGAAAGACTATTGACTTTTGGCAACGGCTCTGCTACAATACAAATCGCGTAAAAACTAAAGAAAGCGAGGTAAAACATCAATGCGCACCATTACAACCGAAAACGTAAACGAATACTGCATGATGACCTCGGCTTTTTTGGACTGATCCCTGCTGGATCCATTTCCGATATTCAACCGTGGCGTCAACGTCACGGTTTTTTTGTCCGCCGGGCTTCATGCGATAACGAATCAAAAAACGGAGAGATCGACATGGATCATGAACAGCTCGGAAGGATTTCCGAAGTCAGAAAAAACAGCTTTATAATAAGTTTCGAAGGGCGGGAGTACCCCGCGAAGCCGAAGGGCAGCCTCTACGATGCGGAGCCGGAAGATTGGCCGCTCGTCGGGGATTATGTTTCGTTTACCGTGAATCCGGCGGGCGATTCGCTGATCCTTGCCGTGCGCGAACGCAAGAGCCTTTTGAAAAGGCCGGATCAGGCAAAGACCGGCGTTAATCAGTACATGGTCGCGAACGCGGACTACTGCTTTATCGTAACTTCGCTGAACGAGGATTACAGCTTCAACCGCATCGCGAGATACGCTTCGATCGCGCTTTCGGGCGGCGCCGAGCCGGTCGTGATACTGACGAAATCGGATCTCTGCGCAAACGTCGGCCGCTATATCCGCGAGGCGGAGAGCGTTTCCCAGGGCATTCGCGTTCACGCCGTTTCCGCAAAATACGGGATCGGCCTCGAGGAACTTTCGGAATACTTCGCTCCGGGCAAAACGATCGCCCTGATGGGCTCCTCCGGCGCGGGCAAATCGACGCTGATAAACGCTCTTGCGGGCGAGGAAGTGATGCTGACCGGCGAGATCCGCGAGGGCGACGCCAAGGGCCGGCACACGACGACATCCCGGCGAATGCTGCTCTTGCCGAACGGCGTATGGATCGTAGATACTCCGGGTATGCGCGAGATCGGGCTTTCGGAAGCGGAAGGCGGAATCGACAGGACTTTTTCGGACATCATCGAACTGGAAAGCCAATGCCGCTTTTCAAACTGCCGCCATGAGACAGAACCGGGCTGCGCCGTCAAAGCCGCGATCGAAAGCGGCGC
>JAEEYN010000151.1 GCA_016288175.1 Bacillota bacterium
AACGTACTGCTCACAGTCGGCATGATAAAAACTCCGGAGCTGTATTCGAGCGGAGCGTATCTCATTCATACGCTTCTGGGCTCCGCAAGGAACTACATGCTCCTTTCTGCGCCGTTCATACTCGTTTTCTCCATCGCGCTCTGCGTATCGAACATCTCGCTTATAAGGCACGAGCGGTTCCGCTTCGTGAACGTGCTGGGCATAATACTCGCTTTCCTGCTTGTTGCGGGTGAAGTCTTCCTGTTCCTTTCCGACCGCTATGCAACGGGAAGCCAAAAGGAGGTCATGCTGCACGACCTTTTTGTCAATCTCTTCGCCGCCGTGTACCTCTATTTCGAGTGCATGCTGATAGGCGCGATCATCGCCAATATCATAGTCGTCAAATACGAGCCCGATAAGGACAAGGACTTCCTCATCATACTCGGCTGCGGTCTAAGGAAGGACGGCACGCCAACGCCGCTGCTTCGCGGCAGGTGTGACCGCGCGCTCGCCTTTTATGAAAAGCAGAAGGCGGAGACCGGAAAGGAGCTTTTCTTTGTGACCTCCGGCGGACAGGGACCGGGCGAAGCCAATTCAGAAAGCCTTGCAATGAAAAATTATCTTCTCGAAAAGGGCATTCCGGAGGAGCGCATAATCGAGGAGGACAAGTCTACCGATACCTTTGAGAACATGAAGTTCTCCAAGGCGAAGATCGGGGAGCTGAATAAAGATGCAAAGATCGCCTTCGCAACGACCAACTACCACGTTTTCCGCAGCGGGCTCTTCGCAAGACGCGTCAAGATGCGCGCGGTCGGCATGGGTGCGAAGACCAAATGGTATTTCTGGCCGAACGCCGCCGTGCGAGAATTCGTGGGTCTCTTAACGGCGCACAGGCTCAAACAGGCGATAATACTCGGCAGCATGGTCGTATTCTACGTCGTGCTGACGCTCGTCGCATACAGTTAATGAGGAAAATCATGAAAGAGATCCCGATAACCGAAATTGGCCCGATACGCATCGGCCAAACCGAAAACAGGGAAGCCGGAACTGGCTGCACGGTTTTTATTTCCGATACGGGCATGCGCGCCGGCCTCGACGTGCGGGGCGGCGGCCCCGCCTCAAGGGAGACGCAGCTTTTGAACCCGATCACGGCGGCGCAGAGGATCCACGGCATAGTGCTTGCGGGCGGCAGTGCGTTCGGCCTCGGCGCGGCAAACGGCGTGATGCGGTATCTCGAGGAGCGGGGGATAGGCTTTGACGTCGGCGTCACCAAGGTCCCGCTCGTAGTGCAGTCGGACATATTCGATCTGACTGTCGGCGATCCCTTCGTCCGTCCGGATGAGGCCATGGGCTATGAAGCCGCGAGGACAGCTTTTGAAGCGCCTAATTACCGCGACGGCAATTTCGGCGCGGGCTGCGGCGCGACCGTCGGCAAGCTCTGCGGCATGGAACGGGCCATGAAGACGGGCGCCGGCAGTTACGCCGTTGAGATCGGCAAATTGAAAATAGGCGCGGTAACGGTGCTCAACGCCCTTGGCGACGTTTTCGACTGGAAAAACGGAGAGCGTATCGCCGGTATGCTGACCGAGGACCGGAAGGCGTTTGCCGATTCTCCAGAAGAGATGAGAAAGAGCATTGAGGACGCCGGGAACCTTTTTGCCCGGAACACCACGCTCTCGGTGATAATCACCAACGCGAGATTCCACAAAGGGTCCCTTTGCAAGATCGCGGGAATGGGGCATGACGGGTACGCAAGGTCCATCCGCCCCGTGCACACTTCCTTTGACGGTGACAGCATCTACGCGGTTTCCATAGGTGAAGTGGAGGCCGACCGCGAGGTCGTGGGCCTGCTTGCGGCAGAGGTCGTCAGCGAGGCTATAATCCGCGCCGTCCGGAACGCAGAGAGCGCTTACGGGTTCCCCGCAGCACGGGATATTTCAAATCAACGATAGTTTTTTGGAGAGATCATGAGCATGGTTTTTGAAAAAGCGACGATGGATCCGTCGGGATTCGTGCTGTTGTCGGATTATGTTCCGGGCATCATCCAGGAGATACGCTATTTCTCCACCTACAATTTCATCGGCGAACGCATCGACGGCTACGAGGAGCCCTGCGCCCTGCTCACAAAGGAAGCGGCGCGTGCGCTCAAGTCGGTCGCCAATGAGATGGCTGTCCGCGGGCTGCGCCTCAAAATATTCGACGCTTACCGCCCCGCGTGCGCGGTCAAGCATTTCGTGCTCTGGGGCATAGAGGACCAGGATATCCGCATGAAGCCGTACTTCTATCCCGATCTCGAAAAGCAGGAACTCTTCATTCAGGGCTATATCGCCAAGCTTTCGAGCCATTCGCGCGGGAGCACCGTCGATCTGACGCTCCTCGATATGCAGACCGGCCGCGAGCTCGATATGGGCAGCCCGTTCGATTTCTTCGGCGAGATATCGCATCCCGATAACCGAGACATAACCGATGAGCAGTTCGAAAACCGCATAATACTGCAAAAAGCGATGGTCCGAAACGGCTTCAAACCGCTCGATTGCGAATGGTGGCATTTCACTCTTGAAAACGAGCCCTACCCGAACACATATTTCGAGTTCCCGGTCGCTTCCGCGTATCTGAAACGATAACGGAAGCGGAGCGATTCCGTACAATTATATTCACGCAAAAAGCACCGCAAAGAACGGTGCTTTAATTTATTTATGTGCCGACTTGATACTCAGCTCTATGAATGGCGTTACAGGTCAGCCGCGGCTTCGATAGCCGTTTCAGGCGCTTGATCCTTTTTGATGCATCCGGACTTTTGCGCGCTCATGAGAAGCTCGAGCTGCATGCAGTAG